>NZ_JBHNMF010000011.1:0-24740 GCF_048562965.1 Thiolapillus sp.
GGCGCACCTTCGGTGGCATCAGACATGTCCATCGATTTCTCCTATGTCGTGAAATTCCAGGAGAAAGTCTGCACAGGGTCAGGTGGGGAAAACAGGTGTGGATTCTTGGGCGCTTACAGTGAGGCAGACCCCTGGTGTGCTTCACGTTGACATTCTCATCGGTTGCAGGCTGTATTGCGCCATACAGGAGGCAAAAGAAAAGGCAGCCTGTGTGCTGCCTTTTCTGGGGGCCGGTCAAGAAGGTGATCAGTAACCGCCTTTGCGTCGGCTTTCCGGAAGGCCGCCGATTTTAGCTGCCTGTTTGGAAGGACCGCCACCGCCAGGGAAGAGTACGAACAGATCCTTGGAGCCGATCTTACGGCCCCATTTCTTGCTCATGGCCTTGATCATTTCACGGTTGTTGGGCTGATGACCGTTTTCATTGATGTAGGCATCGCGAAGATAATTGATCACGTCCCAATGTTCGTCGGTCAGCGCAACGCCTTCGGTTTCGGCAATGGCTTTGCCAACTTCTTCGTTCCATTCGTTGATATCAACAAGATAACCGTTGGCATCGGTTTCAACGGTCTTGCCGTTAATTTCGTAGGACATGCTGTACCTCCTGGTCAAAAGTGCCTTTGCCCGCTTGCAGCAGGCGATGAATGTCTTTGCAGAATTAGAATTCTATAAAATAATGAAGGACTAGTCATCCCCCATGTCGACGGCCTGTATGCCTTTCATGGGCAGGAAGATGCCGCAGCCGAGGTGCTGGTGATCTCCCAGGCCTTCCTGCTGCAGTTTGATGGAGTCGGCAGGGCTGAGATCGGCGATCATCAGGCTGCGCGTATATAAAGGGTCACTATCGGTGCCGATTTTGCTGGTCTTGCCGCAAAGCGCCTTTTTGACCTGGATGCCCTTTTCTTCCAGTTCCCTGGCCATGCGCTCGAGGAACAGGTTTTCGTCTTCTTCCTCCGCCGCGTCCTGCATCAGTACATGGCGTGCATAAAGCGTGTCATGGCTGCTGATGGGCTTTTCCCTGGCGGGACCAAGCGTCAGCTCACAGCCGTCGATATCCAGGATCAGACCCTGCAATCGCCGGGTGATTTCCCCGGCCTTGGCTCTGGGAACGCGCATGCTCAGTCGAGTGCGTCTCGATGGCATGAGATACTGACCCAGGCGGGGGTCGGGACGCTCCCAGCCGTTTTGTGAGCCGGCGATATGCAACTCGTGGAGGCCGATGCCGGTGTTCTGCATGTCGGGCAGGGCATCCTGCAGGGCAGTGCTCAGGGCGTGCAGATGATCCACGGGCAGTTGCCGGCACTGAATGGAAAAGGCCAGATCCACCACGTCGGCGGTGGGAAGGTCTTGTGAAATGCTGTCGTCTTCCCAAAGCATGGGTCAGTCCTCCGGAATACGTGCCCGCAGTTCATCCCTGTCGAACCACCAGTCTTCCTGAACCAGCACGTCGACGATGTTGCGCAGGCGCACCAGAAATTTGTCAGGCTGATCCAGTTCCAGCTTTTCGATCCAGTAGTCAAACTGGGCCTGATCCTGAATATCGCTGTGGCGGCGGGCCACCTTGCCCAGCATCTGCTGGGTGAAGAACAGCATGTCTTCGCGCCGCGGATGGTCCTTGGTGCGCACATCGACTACAAATGCGGCGGTGGCGGCGGCCACGGCGGCACCGTCGGAATCGTCCGGTGTGTCATCGATAATATGGTGCAGCAGCTCCACCGTCGTTTCCGGATTGATGGGGTAGGTGACCGCCAGCCAGACACCCTGTCCCAGCGCGCTCAGGGATCCTTCCTGATCGCTGAGATACAAGATGTTGCAACATTCTGCAGCAGACTCCCAGTCTTCCTGCGCCAGATAGTGGTCGAACGCCTGTTTGCCCAAAGGCCAGGCCTGATCGCCGCGCTCAAGATCGGTCAGGTTGCGTGCCAAATCCCTTTGCAGCCGGGCTTTTTCTTCCGGTGTGTTTTCCGTTTCGAGCCGGGCCTGCAGTTCCGCGACTTCTCCTTCCATGCGGGCTTTTTCCGCCATATCCATGTTGGCGGAATCGGCGACCGTATCTTCCAGTTTGTTGGGGTCCAGAAAATCCATCCTGCTTACACCCGACCGCTGAATGCGGCTTCGAGGCGGTCTTCCCAGTTTTCCGGGGTGTCAGGGAATTCCGGTTTCACATCAAATTGCAGAAAGCGCTCGCCGCGCTGTGCGAATACCTGGACAAGCTCCAGCAGCTCCTGAAAATTTTTCAGATCGTGATTGGAAATCAAAATGTTGCTGAGTTTCAAAACATCATTGCTCATCTTTGTTACCTGTCTCGCTCGTTGTAGGTGGTAGCCTTGCCTTACTTAATTATAAATGAGATCTTTTTGATCTGGATCAACTGTTTTGTGTACTGACTTGACCGTGGATTTGGCTGCGCCTAATATGTCTCACTATTCCCGTAATTTGGAATACTCTAACATACTTATTTTAGGGTGCCGCGTTCCGAACAACCATCGAATGTACGTGGTGTTCCCGTTTGTGGGCAACAGCAAGAGGGAAGCGATTTGTTGTTCCAGGCAGGCTCGGGAGTTGGTTTATATTCCAAAAGGGATAGTCAGGGCTGACCTGCTTACTCCCGAAGGTGGAGTGTATTCCTTGCCGCAGCTCCGATATATTAGCAGCCGTTGATAAAGTCGGTTGTCATCGTTGACGAAGGCGCTTGTCAACACCGGAGTGACAACGAACAGAGTTACGGAACACTGAAGCACAGCAGCTTCAGCGATTCATAAAACTGCAAGCAATTCAGATCTAGTCAGGAGAAACCGAAAATGGCGATCGATAAGCACGAAACACCCATGATTGACCAGCTCGTAGACGGCCCATGGCCCAGCTTCATCAAAGGTATTCAGCGCCTGCGTGACGAGCACCCCAGCGAGCGTATCAACGGCATGGCCAACGACCTGCTGGGTCAGCTGGAAACTTCTTATGAAACCCGCAAGGGTTACTGGAAGGGCGGCACCATTTCCGTATTCGGTTATGGCGGCGGCATCATCCCTCGCTTCACCGAGCTGAAAAATGATGATGGCAGCTCCAGATTCCCGGAAGCGCAGGAGTTCCACACCATGCGTATTCAGCCTCCCGGTGGCTTCCACTACACCACTGACATGCTGCGCCAGATCATGGATCTGGACGAAAAATACGGTTCCGGCATGATCTGTCTGCACGGTCAAACCGGTAACCTGATGCTGGTCGGTATGGATTCCGACGCGATCCAGCCTTTCTTTGATGACATGAATGCTATCGGTTGGGACCTCGGTGGTGCCGGCCCCTGCGTACGTACCGGCATGTCCTGTGTGGGCGCGGCGCGTTGCGAGCATTCCAATGCAGACGAGATGAAAATCAACCGCGTTTTGCTGAACAACTTCCAGGATGACATGCACCGTCCCGCACTGCCTTACAAGTTCAAGTTCAAGGTCAGTGGCTGCGCCAACGACTGCACCAACTCCATTCAGCGTGCAGACATGGCCATCATCGGCACCTGGCGCGACGATATGAAGGTCAACCAGGATGAGGTCAAAGCCTACGTTGAGCAGAAAGGCCGCAAGTATGTGGTAGACAACGTTATCAGTCGTTGTCCCACCAACTCCCTGTCCCTCAACGACGACGACACGCTCGAAGTGAACAACAAGGACTGTGTCCGCTGCATGCACTGCATCAACGTTATGACCAAGGCCCTGTCCGCCGGCGACGACAAGGGTGTCACCATCCTCATCGGTGGTAAGCGTACCCTGAAGATCGGCGACCTGTTCGGTACCGTTCTGATTCCGTTCATGAAGCTGGATACCGACGAAGATTACGAGAAACTGGTTGAGCTTGCTGAAGAGTGTATCGACTTCTTTGCCGAGAATGCGTTGGAGCACGAGCGTACCGGTGAGATGATTGAGCGTATTGGCCTGGCCAACTTCCTGGAAGGCATCGGTGTCGATATCGATCCGAACATGATCAACCACCCCCGTACCAGCAGCTACGTTCGCATGGACGGCTGGGACGAAGAAGCCGCCAAGTGGGAAGAAAGCAAGGCTGGCTGATACAGTAACTTTTTGATCCGATCAGCAGGCAGCGGCTGGCCGCTGCCTGCACTGAACAACTCGATTTATTATTTAGGAGGTTCGCATGTCAGATGCACCTGTTATGCCCATTGAATCTGGAACGCCCGACAGTTTCCAGTATATGCACCCCACATTGCGTAAGAACTATGGTCAGTGGGCCTATCACGACCGACCCCGTCCCGGTGTTCTGCATCATGTGTCCAACTTCGGTGACGAGATCTGGACCGTAAAGGCCGCTTCTCCCCGTCAGCTCGATATCATGACGCTGCGTGAGATCTGTGATATTGCCGATGAGTTCTGCAAGGGCTATCTGCGTTTCACCATGCGTGGCAACATCGAATACATGGTAACTGATGAATCTCAACTCGAGCCGCTGATCAAACGTCTGAACGATGCCGGTTATCCTATCGGTGGTACCGGTAACTCAGTGACCATGATTTCCCACACCCAGGGCTGGTTGCACTGCGATATTCCCGGCACCGACGCATCCGGTGTTGTAAAGTCCCTGATGGATGAGCTGATCGACGAATTCGTGGTTGAGGAAATGCCCAACCGCGTGCACATCACTACCTCCTGCTGCCAGATCAACTGTGGTGGCCAGGGTGATATCGCGATCAATATCCAGCATACCAAGCCACCCAAAATCAACCATGATCTGGTGGGTAATGCTTGTGAGCGTCCTTCGGTAGTGGCTCGTTGCCCGGTAGCGGCTATTCGCCCCGCCATGGTAAACGGCAAGCCCACTCTGGAAGTGGACGAGAAGAAATGCATCTGCTGTGGTGCCTGCTTCCCTCCCTGTCCTCCGATGCAGATCAACGATCCCGAGCATTCCAAGCTGGCCGTATGGGTTGGTGGCAAGCATTCCAATGCACGTTCCAAGCCCATGTTCCACAAACTGGTTGCTGCTGGCCTGCCCAACAATGCGCCTCGCTGGCCTGAAGTTGCCGAAGTGGTCAAGAAGATCCTGGCAGCCTACAAGGAAAACGCCAACGACTACGAGCGTATGGGTGAGTGGGTAGAGCGTATCGGCTGGCAGCAGTTCTTTGATCTGACCGGTCTGCCGTTCACCAAATATCATATTGATAACTGGCGCGGCAGCCGTAACAGCCTGAATCAGTCCGCGCACATCCGCTTCTGAGAAGGAGTCGTATAGGTTATGAAATTTTCTATACAAGTTAACGAAGGGCCTTATCAGCACCAGGCTTCGGACTCTGCCTATCAGTTCACCAAGGCGGCGCTGGAAAAAGGACACGAATGCTTTCGCGTCTTTTTCTATCACGACGGTGTACTCAATGGTACCCGTCTGACCACGCCTCCCCAGGACGATCGCAATGTCGTCAACAACTGGACCGAGCTGGCAGAGAAGTATGACCTGGATCTGGTGGTTTGTGTGGCGGCTGCCCAACGCCGCGGTATCGTCGATGACGGCGAGGCCGAGCGCAACGGTAAAGATGCTACCAATATTGCTCCCCGCTTCCGCATTTCCGGTCTGGGGCAGCTGGTTGAAGCTGCTATCCAAAGTGAACGTCTGGTCGTATTCGGCGATTAACAGGAGGATTGAATTATGTCTGATACAAAGAATTTCATGTTCCTCAATCGTCGTGCGCCCTATGGCACCATCTACGCCTGGGAATCACTGGAAGTCGTGCTCATTGCGGCTGCATTCGAGCAGCACGTAAGCCTGATGTTTGCCGATGACGGCGTCTATGAACTGACCAAGGGTCAGGATACTGCCGGTATCGGTATGAAGAACTTCTCTCCCACCTATCGCACCCTGGGTGACTACGAAGTGCGCCACATGTATGTGGACAAGGCTTCCCTGGAAGCCCGTGGGCTGACGGCCGACGATCTGGTTCAGGTCGAATGGGAAGACTGGGAGACTGAAGAGTCTGTGGATAATATCGTGGAAGTCGTTGATTCTGAGAAAGTAGCCGAGCTGCTGGCGGAGTCCGACGTCGTATTCAGTTTCTGAGGAGAGCGTAATGAGCGATCTGCACACTGTAAATAAATCGCCTTTCGAGAAGAACTCCCTGGAAAGCTGTCTGCGCTTGTCCAAGGCAGGTTCTGCCATACTGCTGTATGAAGATGGCGTTTATGCTGCACTCAAAGGTACCGCTGTCGAAAACATGATCGCATCTGCGGTCGGCGACAAAAAAGTCTATGTCCTGGGGCCTGACTACAAGGCTCGTGGCTTGGCCGATGATCGCATGATCGACGGCGTGGAAGTAGTGGATTACGCAGGTTTTGTGGACCTGGTTGAAGCTAACGACAAGGTTCAGGCCTGGGTTTGATCCCGTTCCTGGATAAAATTTTTGATTGATTATTAGGAGATACAAACATGCCTATCGAAGTAGATGGTAAGACTTTAGAGACTGATGAAGAGGGTTACCTGGTAAACCTGAACGATTGGGTTCCCGGCGTTGCCGAGGTTATGGCGAAGGAAGATGATCTGGAACTGACCCAGGATCACTGGGACATTATCAACTTCCTGCGTGAGTACTACGAAGAGTACCAGATCGCTCCTGCGGTTCGTGTACTGACCAAAGCCGTAGGCAAGCGCCTGGGCAAGGAAAAAGGCAACAGCAAGTACCTGTACGGCCTGTTCCCTTACGGTCCTGGCAAACAGGCATGCCGTTATGCCGGCCTGCCCAAGCCGACTGGTTGCGTGTAAGCGCAAACTGAAGCAGTGGGAAGGCGGTTTCGATCGCCTTCCCGGTTTTTCCGAAATCTGAAAGAGTTTTTCGAAACATGTCGCTTGCTATCACAGTGCTTTTCTATCTGGCCACGGTTATTCTGATTGCCGGGCTGGCGTATCGTATCTGGGTTTATGCCAAGGTTCCTGCACCCCTGAGGATTGCCACGACTCCCGCGCCCGTGACCAAGGGTGGTGTTGTGTTGCGAATGTTCCGTGAAGTGGCCTTTTTCGAAAGTCTTTTCAAAAGCAACAAGCTGTTGTGGTTGCTTGGTGTGTTGTTTCACTTTGGTTTGCTGCTCGTACTGATTCGCCATCTGCGTTATTTCATCAATCCGGTTCCCACGGTGATAGAACTCATGCAGCCTTTTGGCAAGTATGCGGCTTTCGCAATGATCATCGGCTTGCTGGGACTGTGGGCGCGTCGCTTCGTCATCGATCGCGTGCGTTACATCAGTTCACCGTCAGATCACCTGATTCTTGCACTGCTGGTGCTTATCGGTATCAGTGGTGCTTCCATGACCTTCGTGTCGCACACGGATATCGTGGGGCTCAAGAATTTCACCATGGGTTTGCTGACCTTTGACTGGAAACCGCTGCCTTCTGATCCCCTGCTGGCGATTCACCTGTTTCTGGTTTCCGTGCTGATGATTATCTTTCCTTACAGCAAACTGTTGCATGGTGTGGGTGTGTTTTTCAGCCCGACCCGTAACCAGGTGGACAATCCACGGGAAAAGCGCCATATCGTGGAATGGGCGCGCAAGTTTGAAGAATAATCCTGATAACTGTACGGCATTGTAAAGAGGCAATAGGTCCAGCTCATGGCAAAAGCAAATTTTGAAGTTCCCGAGCTCAAGGAATATCCGGAAGTTCCAAAAATAGAGCCAGGCTCTATGGCGCATCTGGAAACCTTCAAGGCAAAACCCGAGTTTCAGGAAGCTCTGGGTTTCCAGGGTGAATTGCAGGAAAACTGGCAGGAACAGGCTATAGAAGCTATGGGCGATATGCTGACCAAATATCGTTCCTTGAAAGTGTATATGGATTCCTGCGTCAAGTGCGGCGCCTGTACCGACAAGTGTCATTATTATCTGGGTACTAAAGATCCCAAGAACATGCCGGTAGCGCGTCAGGATCTCATGCGCAAGGTCTATCGACGTTACTTTACTTTTGGCGGAAAGTTTTTCCCCAAGCTGGTTGGTGCCACTGATTTCACTCAGGAAGTGCTGGACGACTGGTACAACTATTACCATCAGTGTTCCCAGTGCCGCCGCTGTTCCGTGTTCTGTCCCTACGGTATAGATACCGCTGAAATTTCCATGGCCGCCAGAGAGATCATGGATCGCATCGGGTTGGGCGACAAGTACTCGAACGAGATTATTGGCAAAGTCTATCGTATTGGTAACAATCTGGGGTTGCCCGGTCCTGCGCTGGAAGATACCTTGGAAGGCCTGGAAGAGGACGTGTTCGATGAGACAGGAGTGGAAGTCAAATATCCGCTGGATGTCAAAGGCGCGGATATTCTTCTGGTAACGCCTTCCGCAGACTTTTTTGCTGAACCCCACGTGGATGGTCTGATTGGTTACGGCAAGGTGTTCCATGAGGCAGGCGTTTCCTGGACCATGAGTTCCCACGCTTCTGAAGCGGCCAACTTCGGAATGTTCATCGGCTCTTACGAAAACATGCGCAAGATTTCCCAGCGGATTCGTAAAGCCGCGCTGGATCTGGGTGTCAAACGGATTATTTTCGGCGAGTGTGGACATGCCTGGCGGGTGGCCTATGCCTTCTTGAACACACTTGCGGGGCCTTGGGATTTCTTGGATCCCGACTATCCCGTGCCACAGCATATTCTCGAATTCACCTTGGGCGAGATAGAAAAAGGCACCCTGAATATTGACAAGTCATTGAATGATGACATGGTGTTGACTTTCCATGACTCCTGCAATGTGGCCCGGGCTACACGCATGGGCGACAAGCCGGGTGGTCAGTTTGAGATCCCGAGAACCGTTATCAAGGCAGTCTGCAACAACTATGTGGACATGCCGGAAGATACTATCCGGGAGGCAACGTTCTGCTGCGGTGGCGGCGGCGGGTTGCTCACCGATGACCTCATGGAACTGCGGGTGAAGGGTGCCAAGCCCCGCATGGAAGCATTGAAGAGCGTTACGGAAGAATATGGCGTGACCCATATGGCGGCTATCTGTGCCATATGCAAATCCCAGTTTACGAAGGTAATACCGTACTACGGTTTCGACATGGATCAGATAGTCAGTGTTCACCAGCTGGTGTCCAATGCACTGATTCTTACTGGTCAGAATGGCGAAGACGAAGATGATGAATCCGAGGAAGATGCGGCCTGAACCGGCAGCCTTCCGCAACAAAATAATCCTCCCGTAAGGGTAACAGTTTTAACTGGTTTGGAGAGTGACAATGGCAACTCCTAGTGATGAAATGACAAAGAACATTACCTGGCGTCGGTTTGAAGATGGTCAGAACAAGTGGGACGATTGGACCGATGACATCTTCAACTATGATACTTCGCACAAGTGTCCCACCTATGTGCATGAAACCCCCCCTTGTCAGGGTAGTTGCCCTTCGGGTCATGATGTGCGTGGCTGGTTGTCTATCGTTCGTGGAATTGAGAAACCTGCGGAAGGCATGGAAATGGAAGAATACGCCTTCCTGCGCGCTACAGAATCCAACCCGTTTCCTTCGATGATGGGTCGGGTCTGTCCTGCTCCCTGTCAGGACGGCTGCAACCGGAATGATGTCGAAGACTTCGTTGGCATCAACTCCATTGAGCAATTCATCGGTGACAAGGGCCTGGAAAAGGGCTACGCCTTTGAGGCTGGCAAGGACACGGGAAAGAAAATCGCCATTGTTGGCGGCGGACCGGGCGGTATGGCAGCGGCCTATCAACTGCGCCGCATGGGGCATGGCGTCACTGTCTTTGAAGCCCAACCCGAGCTGGGCGGCATGATGCGTTATGGTATCCCCAACTATCGGGTGCCTCGTGACAAGCTGGCCGCCGAAAACCAGCGCATCGTGGAGATGGGTGTGGACGTCAAGTACAACACCCGCGTTGGAAAGGATGTCAGTGTCGAAGACCTGGAAAAAGATTTTGACGCCATCATCTGGGCTGTGGGCTGCTGGACCGGCCGTGCGCTACCCGTGGATGGCTGGGAAGGTACTCCGAACTGCGTGACGGGTGTCGCCTATCTCAAGGCTTTCAACGAAGGCCGTATGAAGGTAACCGGCAAGAAACTGATCTGTGTGGGTGGTGGTGATACCTCTATCGACGTGGTATCCGTTGCCCGCCGTATTGGCACGAACCCTGCCATGTCCGGAAATCCGGAAGACGTTGTGCATGACGACAGCATGGATCAGGATGAGTCACTGGTGGCAGGGCGTGAGCCTGTAGATGCTACGCTGACATCCCTGTTCACCAAAGAAAACATGATGGCGGCAGAGCATGAGATTCATGATGCCATTCACGAAGGTATCACCATACTGGACGGTGTGATGCCACTGGAAGTCATCAAGGGTGATGATGGCCGTGCCACCGGCCTGAAGGTGTGCGACTGCACCATGGATGGCATGACTCCGATTCCTGTCGAGGGTACCGAGCGTGTCCTGGAAGCAGATATCATCGTTGCGGCCATCGGTCAGGGCGGTGACATGATCGGACTGGAAAGCTTCGACAACGGTCGTGGTCTTATGGACACCACCAACAATTACCAGCTGAAGGACAAGCCCAACCACTTTGCCATCGGTGATATCGTGCGTCCGCACCTGCTGACGACTGCGATTGGGCAGGCCTGGGTGGCTGCAGAATCTGTTGACGAATTCCTCAAGGGCGAGGAAATCAAGAAGCGTCCGAAGGTTGACGTACATCATTTCGATCTGCTGGAAAAAATGCATGAAGCCGGTCTGGATCCCGAACATTTCGACCCCAATGCCGGTGATCAACGTGGTACATCTTCATCCAACTACGCGGTGCACAACTATGAGGACCGCTCCTTTGCAGAGATCATCAGCAGTGATGAGCTGTTCCTCGGTCATTTCGAGGTGACACCGCGTCACAAGCGTTCAGAAGACGTGCCCAGTGCTGACGAAGTACTGGGGCATTTCAAGGAACGCATGCAGGGCCTGGATGAAGAAACCGCCCAGAAAGAAGCTGACCGCTGCATGAGTTGTGGTCTGTGCTTCGAATGTGACAACTGCGTTATCTACTGTCCGCAGGACGCGGTTTACCGTGTACCCAAGGCAGAAGCGACCACAGGCCGCTATGTTGCTACAGATTATTCTCGTTGCATTGGCTGCCACATTTGTCACGATGTATGCCCGACTGGTTACATTCAAATGGGCCTTGGTGAGTAAACAGGAACAGAGGCTTTTTCCATGACTCGCAAAAGCGTAATCATGTTTCTGGCTGCAAGCATTGCCGGGCTGTTCATCAGCCTGGTGAGTGCCCAGGCTGGTGAAGCAGTAGAAGGTACGGCCAAGGCCGACAAGCTGGAACAGTGTGTGGAGCCCACGCCTGTCATGCGTAGAAATCACTTTGAGTTTATCAAACACCAACGTGATCTGACCGTGCATGAAGGTATACGCGGCAGCAAATACAGTCTTGCCGGTTGTGTCGACTGCCATGCGAGAAAGGATGCCGCCGGAAAGGCGGTACCTGTAAACGCGGAAGGGCAGTTCTGCGACGGCTGTCATGATTATGCTGCCGTGAGTCTCAAGTGCTTTGAGTGTCACAGGACTGTTCCGGGGGAGAAATGAGTATGTCCAGAGAGAAACAACAAGGGCGTCGCGAGTTTCTGAAAACATCAGCTGCTGCTGCCGCGGTAACGATTGCCCCCGGTGTCATGCTGCACACGTTGTCTGCAGATGCTGCTCCCAGAACCGAGCCGGTTACCGACAAGGTACGATGGGGGATGCTTATCGATGCCAACAAATGTGCGGATGGCTGTACGGAATGTGTGGCTGCCTGTGACAAGGAGAATGGCCTCGATCTCGTCGATATGCCGGAAGGTGCCGACCCCAGTCTCTGGGAACGTCAGCGTCCCCGCTGGATTCGTCAGGTAAAGCTCAAGGACAATCTTTCCGGCAGAATCACCAATCTGCCCATGATGTGTCAGCATTGCGAAGAGCCGCCCTGTGTGGACGTATGCCCTACAGGCGCCTCTTTCCGACGTGCCGATGGTATCGTCATGGTAGATCGCCATATTTGTATCGGCTGCCGTTATTGCATGATGGCCTGTCCTTACAAAGCTAGGTCCTTTATTCATGCGGAAGTGGCAGAGAAACCGACCCATACGCCCCGGGGAAAAGGTTGTGTTGAAAGCTGTAACTTCTGTGTCCAGCGTCTGGACAACGGAGAAAGCACCACAGCCTGCCAGGAAGCCTGCAAGCATCAGGCGATAGTTTTCGGTGATCTGAATGATCCTGATAGCGCAGTTTCACAGGCGCTGAAAAAATATCCCAGTGTACAGATTCGTGCCGATCTGAAATTGAACACCGGCGTACGCTACAGCAATATCTGATTTGATTTTGATTAGGTGGTGAAGTAATGAAAAAGACTCACTTCAGCGAATGGGGCATAGAAAGTCCTCGTTACTGGGGCATGCTGGCGGTGCTCGGCGCCGTTGTCGCCATAGCCGGCGGCGCGGTGTTCTACATGGAGCACAATGGACACTGGGTAACCGGAATGACCAATCAGGTCGTCTGGGGTATTCCGCATGTCTTCGCCATTTTCCTGATCGTGGCGGCTTCCGGCGCCTTGAATGTGGCTTCTATCGGTACCGCATTCGATAAAAAGATCTACAAGCCCCTTGGAAGACTGTCCGCGTTGCTTGCCATCACTTTGCTGGCTGGTGGACTTGCCGTACTGGTGTTGGATCTGGGACAGCCGGGTCGTTTGCTCATAGCCATGACGCACTACAACTTCAAGTCCATCTTCGCCTGGAATATCTACCTTTATATGGGATTCATGGGTATTGTGGCCGTTTATATCTGGTTCATGATGGATCATCGTATGAAGCCGTATTATAAGCCCGTCGGTGTGCTGGCATTCCTGTGGCGACTGATACTGACCACGGGTACAGGTTCCATATTTGCCTTCATCGTGGCTCGCCAGGGTTATGATGCTGCGATCCTTGCCCCCATGTTCGTCATCATGTCTTTCGCCTATGGACTGGCTGTTTATATATTGGTGTTGATGTTTGCCTTCAAGGTGGATGGGCGTGATATCGGCTACGCCATACAGCGGCGCCTGAAGAACCTGTTGGGTGTTTTTGCTGCCGCGGTTTTCTATTTCACGCTGGTTTATCATCTGACCAATTTGTATGGAACAGAGAACCATGCCTATGAAGCCTTTATCCTTCGTGATGGCGGCATCTATACCCTGTTGTTCTGGGGCGGATGGGTATTCGTGGGTTGCCTGCTGCCCATAGGTATCGTTTATCATCCTTCGCTGGGCAAAACACGCGGCGGTCTGATCGCTGCGGCTACTGCAGTGATTCTCGGTGGCTTTGCCACGATGTATGTCATCGTTATCGGTGGTCAGGCTTTTCCCATGGCCATGTTCCCCGGTAAGACAATTGTTGCCAGCGGATTCTTTGATGGAGTCAACGGCCAGCCCATGCTGTATTCGCCAACCTTGGCTGAATTCCTGCTCGGAATCGGTGGAGTGGCGCTGGTATTGCTGCTGACCTTTATCGGAATCCGCATGCTGCGGTTCCTGCCGAACAGTTTGTCTGATGAGGTTGCCGACCCGCACTATACCAAGTCATAATCGGGTAACCGTACAAAGCATCACAAGGGCGGTCTTTTAGACCGCCTTTTTGCATTCTGGAAACAAGGCCATGGCTCATCTGATGATATCTGCCGCGCACAAATCGTCTGGAAAGACGACGATAAGCATCGGACTGTGCGCCGCATTTCAGCGTAAGTCGCTCGTGGTACAGCCCTTCAAGAAAGGGCCGGACTATATCGATCCGCTTTGGCTTGGCCAGGCAGCCGGCTGCGCCTGCTACAACCTCGATTTCTTCACCACCGGCTCCCGTGAGATCGAGCATTTGTTCCACAGCAAGATGGCAGGTGCTGATATCGGTATCATCGAAGGCAACAAGGGTTTGTACGACGGCCTGGATTTGCATGGCAGCAACAGCAATGCGGCGCTTGCCGGCTTGCTGGGCGCTCCGGTGGTGCTGGTGCTTGATACCCGCGGCATGACGCGGGGCATAGCGCCCCTGATTCTGGGGTATCAGGCCTTTGATGAGCAGATCCGTATAGCTGGCGTTATTCTCAACAGCGTTGGTGGCACACGTCATGAAAGTAAATTGCGCAGTGTCATTGAGCACTATACCGATGTTCGTGTGGCCGGTGCTGTTCCAAGAAACGATGCGGTGCAGATCGAGGAACGTCATCTTGGCCTGATGCCAAGCAATGAAGCGGATGCCGCCCAGAAGCGTATCGACAGTATTGCCGAGCATGTGGCAGGTCATGTCGACCTGGACGCCTTGCTGGAGATATCCCGAAGCGGGCAGACAACTGAAATGGCTCCACAGGACCGTGCGGCCCAAATACAGCTGTCACCGGAAGTTCGTATTGCCTATGCTAGAGATGCCGCTTTCGGCTTTTATTATCCGGATGACCTGGAGGCCATGTCACGGGCCGGCGCAGAACTGATACCTTTCGATACCCTGAATGATGCAAAACTGCCCGATGCAGATGGCCTGTTCATTGGCGGCGGTTTTCCGGAAACTGCCATGTCAGCTCTGGAAAGCAACCGGAGTATGCGGGCTTCGATCAAGGCGTTTATAGAGAAAGGAGGCCCGGCGTATGCAGAGTGCGGCGGTCTCATGTATCTGTGCCGCAGTCTGCACTGGCAGGACAAGCGGGCTGCCATGGCTGGCGTGTTGCCCGCAGATGTAAAAATGCACCAGAAACCGCAAGGTAGAGGCTATGTGCGTTTGTGCGAAACTAGTGACCATCCCTGGTTGGCCGGGGACGCCCCTCCCCAACAGGTGAATGCCCATGAGTTCCACTATTCGGGGCTGGAGAATCTGGACGCCAGCCAGAAATTCGCTTATAAGGTTGAACGTGGATATGGGGTAGACGGTTTGCACGACGGGTTGATCTACAAGAATCTGCTGGCAAATTATTCGCATATGCGCAATGTCGGATCCAACCATTGGGTAGAACGTTTTGTGTCCCATGTGGCCGCGTGCAAGCACAGAAATAAAATTTAGAGGAATCAGCTGGAAATGTTCACGATAACTCCTGCAGCAGCAAAGCAGATAAAGGTCGCCGCCGAACAGGGCGGTACAGAAGGCATGGCCTTGCGCCTGGCCGTCAGAGAAAAAAAGGACGGCTCGTTTGATTACCACATGGGCTTCGATGAGCCTGCGGATACTGACAAGCGCGTGCGTACTGAAGGTGTGGAAGTGGTCATGGACCCCAGCTTCGACAAGTACCTCGAACAATGTATCCTTGATTTCGTTGAAATGGATGATGGTAGCTGGCAGTTCGTGTTTCTCAATCCGGCAGACCCCCATTACGTGCCGCCAAAACTCAACTGATCCCAGGTCTTCGCGCTTCCGTATCCTTTCAATACCGGTCAGCCCATGGAACTGTCGCTAGAAGATTCGCTACGCCTTAACGTGATGCTCGCCAACCAACCCCAGGCGATTCGCATCGATGAGTCAAGGATGGTGATGTATGCCCTGTCCGAAAAGGGCGAAATGGAAATACCTCTCAACCCGACCTGTCGTGACGAACAGTATCTGAAACAGATAAGAGAGATGCTGTCCATGCATGTGCTCGGCTCGCCATCAGGTTATCTCCAGCATATCTGGTCGCGTATGGGGCATTTGAGCAATGAAAATCTCGAAGACCTGCTGCTGCTTGGCGAACCGGACGCCGTGGTGGCCGTCGCCTATTCCAGTGAACTGACGGATGAACTGGCCCGAAAGGTATGGTGGGCGCTGGAAGATGCAGAAAATGCCAGGCAGATGCTGCGTTCGCCTCAGATCGTCCAAGGTGACATGGGGCCTGTACTGGCAGCTTTTCTGGTCGAATTTCTGCCTTTTGAGACCGAAGCGGAAAAAATCATGGATACGATGCAACTGGTGCTGCAACCTGGTTTGCTCGAACCCGCTGTGGTGGAAGATCTGTGGAAACGGGGCAGACGCAAGAATGCCTTCTATGTAGGTTTTCTCGCTACCTTGCCGGATACACTGCCGGGGGCAGCCGGGCAGTTGTCACCGCATCCTGAATGGCATGAAACATTGCGTGAAATGGCGGATCAGGGCAACAGGCTGGCCGCACTGCTGCACAGGGTGATGTCGTCATCAGGCCAGATATGGCTGGCCACATTTCGGCAGGTACTGGAGAAACCCGGCAACCAGGATGTGGTGAACCGTTCACTGGAGGTCGCAGCGGATTATTTCAGTGCTGCCAGGCCGGAAGGCAAGGCCGACGCGACCCTGGAGGAGTTGTCGGAAGAAGCTGGATTGTGGGTGAATGACAGGGGCAACGCACTTGCCCAGCAGATTCTGGATATGGATTCGACGTTGACCGAGAAACTGCGCGCACTGCGGGTACTGTCGGGTTCCGGCTATGGCCTGGTCAGGCCGGTGTTTGGCAGGACCGATGCCATCGGTACACTCATGCGCCGCAAGCTGCAGCCGGTAATGGAACCCTATCTGAAATATGTTGCACAACTGCTGGCCTGACTTGTCCTTCAGGCAGCCCCTATTTCTTTCTTGACCGCCTTTTACGCCCTTCGTAGGTATTGATGGCCGGAATGATCTGCGAAAAGGGCAGGTTTTCAAGGGCGCCATAATGGGCGACAGCCTCTTCGATGAGACCGGCGATTTCCGGAATCGGCGCAGGCACAGGCTGTTCGGGATGGAGCGCCTGGTAGAGACCGCGCAGGCTGCCGATCTGTACCTTGATGGCCTTGGCATGTCCCAGGTTCTGACGGGTATCGCGCAGCTTCAGTGAAAACCGGGCATGTTCCTTCATTACTTCCAGGTACTGTTTGCAGATTTGCTGCGCCGGGATGTCCGTGCAGTTGGCGGCTTCACGTTCGGCGATAAGCATTTTCTGGCATTTGCTGCACCGCGCCTGTGATGTCAGTATGCCTTTTTCAAAGACACAATAGTTTTCGTTGACTTCGTGGTAGGTCTGCCGGTATGCGTCTTCGTCCAACTCAGTGTTCCTGTTTGAAACGGTGAATCAAACGGCGGTCTTTCTTGTTCGGCCGTCCTTCTGTTCTCATCGGGCTGGAAGCGCGGGCTGCACGCAGCAGCGCGAGTTCATCTTCCCGCTGTTTGCGGCTGGTTTCCGATTCGGTATAGAAATTCACGGCTTCGGAGGCGGGCCTCCGCTGTCTGGGCAGCTGCAGAATCTCGATTTCCCAATGCAGCCCGTTCTTGGAAATGGTGAGCCTGTTTCCCTGTCTGACATCCTTGCCGGGTTTGCTGCGCTGGCCGTTCAGATGCACTTTTCCACCGGAAATGGCTTCTGCGGCAAGTTTGCGGGTCTTGAAGAAACGTGCTGCCCAGAGCCACTTGTCCAGGCGCATCTTTTCCTGTCCGTCCATAGCGGCTGATACGGTCAGGTGGGACCGTCTTCGGATGCATCGATGCTGTGGGCAAAGGCGGCTTCATCGTTGTGTGGTGCCAGCCCCAGCAGCGGATCGAGCTTCCCGTAGGCGTCCAGCTGCGCCATGTCATCGAATCCGCCGACATGGAAGTCATCGATGAAGATCTGCGGTACCGTACGGCGGTTGCTGCGTTGCATCATCTCCACCATCTTGTCCCTGTCCATGTCCACCCGGATTTCTTCATATTCGACTCCCTTGTTCTGCAGCAGGGATTTGGCGCGCACACAGTAGGGGCACATGGCGGTGCAATAGACGACGATATGGGGTGTTGGCACAGCGGGTTTCTCCAATGGTAAATACAGTATTTTGTTATATCCGTATATCCTAGCATCTTTTTTGCGCCTGAAAACAGAGTAAACTGTGCCCTTTCGAGCCTGAACCGCCTTGCGGCCAATGACGTTGCCATGTTGAAAAATGCCAGCCCCAGAACCATCTATTTGCAGGACTACCAGCCGCCCGCCTGGATTACGGATACTGTGGATCTGGAGTTCCGCCTGTACGAGCAGGGCACCCGGGTCATCTCACGACTGACACTGGAGCGCAACCCGGCTTTCAGCGGAGAAACTGACGAACTGCGCCTGGACGGGGAAGGGCTGAAGCCCGTCTGGCTGCGCCTGGACGGCAGCGAACTCCACGGTGACGCCTACCGTATCGACGACCAGGGGTTGACCCTGTTCAATCCGCCCGAACATTTCGTGCTGGAGTCTGAGGTGGAACTGTCACCCGAGACCAATACGGCCCTGGAGGGACTCTATCGCAGCGGGAGTATGTTCTGCACCCAGTGCGAGGCAGAGGGTTTCCGGCGCATCACCTGGTACCAGGACAGGCCTGATGTGATGGCGCGTTTCAGGGTGCGTATCGAAGCTGACCGGGCCGGCTACCCGGTGCTGCTGTCCAATGGCAATCCTGTGGAAGCGGGTGAACTTCCCGAAGGCCGGCACTACGCCGAATGGGAAGATCCTTTCCCCAAGCCCTGCTACCTGTTTGCCCTGGTCGCGGGAGATCTCAGGCATATCGAAGACCGGTTTGTCACTGCATCGGGAAAAGATGTGCGGCTGCGTATCTATGTCGAGCCGGAAAACATCGACAAATGTGACCATGCCATGCGTTCACTGGTCAGCGCCATGCGCTGGGACGAAGAGAAGTACGGCAGGGAATATGATCTGGACGTGTTCAACATCGTCGCCGTAAACGATTTCAACATGGGAGCCATGGAGAACAAGGGGCTGAATGTCTTCAACTCCAAATATGTGCTGGCCCGGCCCGATACCGCCACGGACGAGGATTACCAGGGCATAGAAGCGGTGATTGCCCACGAGTATTTTCACAACTGGACAGGGAATCGCATTACCTGCCGCGACTGGTTCCAGCTTTCCCTGAAAGAAGGCTTTACGGTGTACCGGGATCAGGAGTTTTCTGCCGACATGGGCGATCGTGGCGTCAAACGCATCGATGATGTGCGTATGCTGCGCGCCCACCAGTTTGCCGAGGATGCCAGCCCCATGGCGCATCCTGTACGCCCGGCATCCTATATGGAGATCAACAATTTTTACACGCTGACCGTCTATGAAAAAGGCGCGGAAGTCGTGCGCATGCAGGCCAACCTGCTGGGGCCGGAGCTGTTCCGCAAGGCCACCGACCTGTATTTCGAGCGTCACGACGGCCAGGCCGTGACGACCGATGATTTTGTTGCCTGCATGGAAGTGGTCTCGGGAAGGGATCTGAGTCAGTTCAAGCGCTGGTATGACTATGGCGGTACACCTGAACTGAGCGTGCGGGGAGAATATGATGCGGAAGCCAGGTCTTACCTGTTGCATATTTCCCAGCAGGTGCCGGATACACCGGGGCAGAGGGACAAACCCCCTTTCCACATTCCTGTGGTCGTGGGGCTGCTGGACAGTCACGGGCAGGATATGCCGCTGCAGCGGGCTGATGAGACCCGGCGCCCGGAACTGCTGGAAGTCACCGGGAGGGAACAGAGTTTTACATTCGTGAACGTAGTGGAAGAACCCACGCCGTCCCTGTTGCGGGGGTTTTCGGCGCCGGTGAAGCTCGACTATCCGTATGCCGACCATGAACTTCTGTTCCTCATGGCTCATGACAGGGATGGCTTCAACCGGTGGGATGCCGGGCAACAGCTGGCGCAGCGCGTGGTACTGAATCTGGTTGACCGCTCCCCCCGGGCGCAGGATATGCTGGCAGAGTTCACCCATGCCTTCCATCGGGCGCTGGACGCTGCCCACACGGATGCGGCCCTGCTCTCGGAAGTGCTGTCCCTGCCGTCAGAATCCTTCCTGGGAGAGCAGATGCCTGTTATCGATGTGGAAGGCATCCATGCTGCCAGGGAACAGGTGAAACACCACATTGCCACCACTCTTCACGATGATCTGTTGCAGCATTTCCACGCACTGCAGGAATCGGGTGACTACAGCATCAGACCGGAAGCCATTGGCCGGCGACGGCTGAAGAACCTGTTGCTGTCCTATCTGGTGGCGGGGAAAAGCGATGAGGCAGGACAACTGTGTGAAGAGCAATACCGCTCCGGTCACAACATGACCGATGTCATTGTGGCACTGGCCCTGATTGCAGATGGCGATCTGCCTCAGCGGGAACCTTTGCTTCAGGATTTTGCCTCGCGCTGGCAGCACGATCCGCTTGTCATGGACAAGTGGTTCGGCGTGCAGGCCCGTTCCAGCCGTGAAGATACCCTGTCCCGTATCAGGGAATTGGAGGCTCATCCTGCCTTTTCCATAAGAAATCCCAACAAGGTTCGTGCACTGATAGGCAGTTTCGCAGCTGCAAACCCGTTACGCTTTCATTCTGCGGATGGAAAGGGGTATACTTTCCTGGTGGACAAGGTGCTTGAGTTGGATAGCATCAATCCCCAGATTGCTGCACGACTGTTGCGTAACCTTTTGCGCTGGCGGCACTATGACGAGAACCGTCAGCGCTTGGCACGTGAACAGCTGGAGCGGATCAGCAGTAAAGATTCCGTTTCCCGTGATGTCTATGAAGTGGCCAATAAGAGCCTGCAGGCATGAAAGCATTGCTCGTGGCAGCACACGGTAGCCGGCGCACAGCCTCAAATGACGAAGTAATAAAGCTGTGCGAACGGATACAAAAAGAAAAAGGTGACGAGGAGTTTGGCGTAGTCATGGCCGGTTTTCTGGAACTGGCCCAGCCTTCCATTCCTGAAGGTATTGAAGAATGCATACGGCTTGGTGCTGATCAGGTCGTGGTATTGCCCTATTTTCTATCGGCCGGGCGGCATGTCAGTGAAGACATTCCGGCGGAAGTGGAAAAAGCGCGTACCGCTCATCCGCATGTTTCCATTCAACTCGCACCTTATCTGGGGTCCGCACCGGGAGTCAGCAGGCTTCTGGTTGATCTGGCAGAAGGAGTCGAGAAAAATGGTCATTCTACTGAGTGATGTACCTGAAGAAGTGGAGCCCGGTTCATTGATGGAAATGCTGAATCAGTATTATCCGATCAGCAAGATCGAGCCCTGTGGCCCGGACTGCAAGGGGCGGCCGCTGGAATGGAAAATTGAACTGGGAAATACTGATCGGGAAGTGGCGAACTTTGTTACCGACAAGATCAATGGTGCCTATTGGCAGGGGCATCACGTCAATGCCTATTGTCCGATATTCCAGTAATTATCCTGCCTTCCCCGTGTCGGCCCTGCTGACATAGCGGTAGGTGCTGGGAACCAGCAACAGGCTGACCAGCATGGAAAAAGACAGCCCCGAGACGATAGTGATCGCCAGAGGCTGCAGCATTTCAGAACCCTGTCCCCAGGCCAGCGCCAGGGGCAGCATGCCGACCACGGTTGTCAGCGTGGTCATCAGTATGGGTCGCAGGCGCAGGCGGGCGGCTTCTACGATAGCCTGCACTTTCGGCAATCCCTCCTGACGCTCGATTTCGATATATTCCACCAGAATAATGGCATTGTTGACCACGATGCCTGCCAGCATGATCATGCCCAGCCACACAGGCATGGAAATGGGCGTATTCGTCAGTTTTAGACCCAGCGCAACACCGATGAGCGAGAACACCACGCTGAACAGGATGATCAGGGGATTGCGCAGGGATTCATACTGCACCGCCATCACCACAAGCACCAGGAACAGGGCCAGTGCCAGGAGCCTGTAGCCGGTTTCCTGACTCTGCTGCAGTGTTTTGAGGGTGCCGCCTTCGTACAGGGTGTAACCCTTTGGCAGATCCAGCTCATCCAGCAGTTTCTGTGCCTGCCGTATGGCCTGCTCCATGTTGACGCCCTGTTCGAGGGTGGCATTGACCTCCACGATGCGCTGCTGCTGTTCGCGGATGATGGTCACGGGCGCCGGACGGAGGGCGATGTCCGCCAGGTCGCCGAGGCGCACGGGTACGGACATCTTACCCGTATTGCCCATTAGAATTATGTTTTCCAGGTCGCTGACGGTAGTGGTCTCGGCGGGGTTGAGCTTCAGCACCACGTCGATGCTGCGGTCGGCGTCGATAATGGTGCTCACCTTGCGTCCTTCCAGTGCAAAACGCACGGCCTTGCCGACAAGGCTCATGTCCAGGTCGAGCTGCAGCATCTTTTCGCGGTCAGGCCGGATGGACAGTTCCATGGTGACATCTTCATTGGATTGCTTGATATTGCGCAGGCCGGGCACCTCCTTGAGTTTCTCCGCCATTTGCTGGCCGATCTCCTTCAATACTTCAAGTTCCGCCCCCCTGACGTGGAAACTCACATCGTCATCACCGCGGCCGATGCGCAGTCCGCGTATGCCCCGTTGACGGATGCGGATCTTGACCCCGGCCAGCTGCAGTTCCTTTGTCGCCTTGCGTATCTTCGACACCCACTGTCTGCTGCTCATGCGCCGGCCGGGTGGTTTGAGCTGGATCTGCAGGTTGGCGCGGTTGGCGGTTTCATAACGTGATCTTCCGAAAGTGAAGCCGCCAACCGTTGTGAGAACAGAAGCGGTTTCCGGCTGCTGCAGCACCAGCTTCTCGATGCGGCTGGTGATGGTATCCATCTCGTTCACGCTCACGCCCCGGTCAGCTGTCAGGTAAATACCGATACGTCCGTCATCGATGCGTGGCAGGAAGGTGGACATGGGTTGCAGCAGCTCGTTCACGGTGACACCCAGCAGCACCAGGAAGATCAGGATCACCAGCCAGGCTCCTTTCAGCAGGTGGCGCAACAGCCAAGCATAGCCGTTTTGCAGCCGTTCCAGCGCGCGGTTGATGAAACGCCGCAGCCAGCCTTCCTGTCCCGCGGGAATACGTGCTGCCAGGGCAGGCACCAGTGTCAGGGCGACGATCATCGAGGCGACGATGGCGGCCGAAATCGTGATGATCAGCTCCTGAAACAGCAGACCGATCAATCCGCCGATGAACAGGAAAGGCAGGACGGCGGCAAGATTGGTGGAGGTGGAGGCAAAGATGGCGCTGGTGACTTCCGCGGCAGCGGTGCCAGCGGCCAGGTTTCCCTGCTCGCCATCGCGCTGATGGCGGTAGATGTTTTCCAGCATGACGATGGTGCTGTCCACCAGCATACCCACCCCCAGTGCCAGACCGCCCAGGGTCATGATGTTCAGGGTCAGATCCACGGCAGACATGAGGGTTATGGCCACCAGGATGGCGATGGGAATGGCGCTGCCGATGATGAGCGTGCGCCGGATGCTTCCCAGAAACAGGTATACCACCAGCATGGCCAGCAGAGCGCCGCTGACTGCTGCGGTGATGGCATTGTTCAGCGAGCGGCGGATATGCCGGGCTTCGTCGTTGACCGGGGTGATCTGAATGCTCCGTGGGATCAGCCCCCGGCTGTGCAGTTCGCCGAGCTGCAGGTTGACGCTGTCAACCACCGAAACTGTATTGGCCTGCGGCTGTTTCTGAATGGACAGCTTGATGGCCTCCTGACTGTCCAGACGGATGTGCAGCCGGGGCTCCTCATGCCCGTCGATGGTCTTCGCCAGATATCCCAGTTGCAGGGGCTGGAATGATGACTGGGTATTGTTCAGGTCCACGGGCAGCTGTGCGATCTCATCGGCACGGTGCAGGCGTCCCAGGGTCAGTACCGGCGTTTCTGTGGAGCCTCCCCGCAGCCGGCCGCTGGCGACATCACGGTTGTCTTTCTTCAGAATTTCCTCGATGTCGAAAATATCCAGACCATGGGCGAACAGGCGATCCTGATCGGCGATGATCTGTATCTCCCGGCGCAGGCCGCCCGCCACCTCCGCCGCCGCCACGCCGGGCACATTGATGAGCCATTTGCTCAGGGAATAATCCACCCAGTCCCGCAGGCTCACGGGATCCAGCGTGGTGGAACTGATGGCATATTCGGCGGCCGGCAGCTGGGAAGGGTCGCGCTTGTAGATCACCGGTGGTTCGATGGTGTCGGGAAGAAAGCGCTTGGCACGGTCGAGGCGTGTGGAGGCGTCCCGCAAAGCGATATCGATGTCCTTGCCATAGGCAAAATCCAGGTCCACTGCGCTGCGGCCTTCCCGGGTGGCAGAACGGATGTGGATGGCATCCTCGGTGATGGCCAGCTGTTCCTCGAGCTGCCGCGTGATCTGGTCTTCCATGATGCCGGCCGGCACGCCGGGATCGTTGATACGCACACCGATACTGGGATAGATGATGTGCGGCAGCAGACTAATCTTGAGGCTGTCCAGGGAAAACAGCCCCAGCACAACGGCTGCCAGTGTCAGCATGATCACCGCAACAGGATGATGGATGGACCAGTGGGCGATTCCGCCACTTCGGGAAGAGAGATGGGGTTTCATCGGGGGCGATGACCGTGCTTGAAGAAAACCATGCGGCGTCGTTGTCCGTTGTTTCCCAGCAACTTAGCTCATGGCGCCGGGTTTGGCAATTCATTGCATGGATCTTGGCCGAAAAATACAGTTTCCGCTGATCAGGTTGAAAAAACCCATGGAAGGGCGTTTTTAGCACGCTGGCGGGAGAGCAGTATAAGGGGCTTGCCCCGACCCGGACTGTTTGGCGGAAGTCCGGGCCGGGGCAAGCGAGAGTGTTCGTGAGCGCTGTCTACTTGGCGATGTTGGCGTACAGGGCGGTGATATAGTTCATCTGTCCCAGTATCTTGTCCAGGGAGCGGACAACCAGTGACGGGATATAGTTTCCGCCCTTGAGTTGCTTGCTGATCTTGAACGTGTTCCAGTCCTTTTCCACCGCTGCCAGCCATGGAGAGCGAAGCGAAGGCTGGTAGACCCCAGTAGCCGCGAGGCCGCACTGTTTTCCCGGCGTGCCTTGCGCCAGAGGGAAAACAAAGTAGGCCTCCGAACGC
>NZ_JBHNMF010000012.1:0-17382 GCF_048562965.1 Thiolapillus sp.
TTTTTTTTTTTGATTTCAGCTGCCAAAATCGCGCACAACACGCACGCCCACGCATCCCACGCGCTAACGCGCCACGATCGCGCATTACCTGCACGCCTGCGCATTACGCGCACATCTGCAATCCTAGCACCTGCGCTCACCCGGTCACCTGCGCGCCTGGGTGCTGGCACGCCTCACGCCCTTCGCCCTCACGCCCTCACGCCCTTCGCCCTGCCCCGGTCACCCAGGCACTGGCACACTCACCCGGTCACCCGGTATCTCAGCCCTGCGCCTGGGATTACTGCGTCGCTACGTGCATTTGGCAGCACTCAGCTACTGCGAGTTGTGCTTAGCGGCACGTACGCGCGCAGTAATTCAGCACATACGCACGGATTAACACGGTTTCCGCGCTATTGCGTGTACTCGGTCATTGTGCAAGTTCTCAGTGGCCGCGCTGCCCAGGCCCCCCGCGTCCCCCTTTTGCCCCCGCGCCCGTGGGGTAGGCCGTGATGACCCAGACTCACTTTTTGAAAAACAGAGACCACACTGTTACTAGGGTTATTAAGTTGCTACGTAAGCTGAAACGCCCTATACTGCGAGCATGACTACAGAATATGACAAAGACGAAGTTGTTCAGGCTTACCTGCAAACGCGCACGATTCGGGGCACGTCCAAGAAGACGGGCATTGAGACGAAAGCGCTGCTGCACATCCTGGAAGAGCTTGCGGAAGAGATTGCGTATCATCAGGAGCGCGAGTACCGGGAGCAGGAGATGGACGCTGCATGGATCAAGCGACGGGCCCGCGCGCTGATTGAGCTGGATCCAAGGGATTTCATTGATGAGGACGGTAAGCTGCTGCCACCTGCGCAATGGCCGGATACGGCGGAGCTGCTGGATTTTGATGTGGGTCCCAACGGTATCCGTGTCAAGTGCCCCGGTAAGAGTGCGATTTTGCAGATGGCCGGTAATCACGTGGACATTGGCGCGTTCCGTGAGAAGCTGGAAGTATCGTCCAGTGATATTGTCTTGGATACGCTGATGAAGGCACGCCGGGATGTCGATGAAGAGGGCGGATGAGGGGGAGCTGGCTCAGCTTTGCGCAGAGACGCGTAATGATCCTTTGAGGTGGGTTCGTCTGATGTTTCCCTGGGGCCTTGCCGGGACGGAGTTGGTGCATCACAAGGGGCCGGATGTCTGGCAGTCGGAGCTTCTGGAGATGCTGGGCGACATGATCCATTCGGATCCTTTTGACGGGCGTACGCCTACGAAGCCCAGGCAGATAGCAGTAGCCTCCGGCCACGGTGTGGGGAAGTCGGCGCTATCGGCCATGTTGATTCTGTACATCCTTTCGACGCGCCCGAATGCCATTGGGACGGTAACGGCCAACACCTCGGTTCAGCTGAATACCAAGACCTGGGCGGAGGTGTCGAAGTGGTGGCGGCTGTGCGCAGTTGGTCATTGGTTCAACTATTCCAACAGCCGGGGCAACATGAACATGAGCTACCCTGGGGTTAAGAAAGACAAGTGGCGGGTGGATGCGATCCCTTTTGATCCGCGCAATACTGAGTCCTTCGCTGGTCTGCATTCCGTTGACAGCTCACCGTTCTACATCTTTGATGAGGCCTCCGCCATTCCGGATCTGATCTGGGAGGTTGCGGATGGAGGTAAGACGGACGGCGAGCCGTTCCACTTTGCGTTCGGGAACCCGACGCAGCCGGTGGGGATGTTCCGGGAGCTGTTCGACATGGAAGGCTGGGTCACGTATAACGTGGATTCGCGCAAGTCGGGCATTACGAACAAGGATCATCTCGATACGATGGTTCGCAAGTACGGTGAGGATTCGGACACGGTGCGTGTGCGGGTCAAGGGTGAGTTCCCGTTGCAGGGCAATGACACGGTGAACGGGGCGGATGATGTGAGGGAAGCCATGGCACGTCCTGTGGTGGCGGGAGATCACGGCCAGGCGCTGGTGTGTGGCATCGACGTATCGCGTGGTGGTCTTGACAGCACGGTTGTGACATTGCGCCGGGGGCGGGATGCGCGCACGCTGCCCACCTGGCGGTATGCGGCCTCGATGACGAAGGACACTGAGCGGCTGGCAACACGGATCATTGCTGACCTGCTCCCTTTCCAGCCGGACATTATTGCTGTGGATGCTACGGGTGTGGGCGGGCCTCTTGCGGACATTCTTCGAAAGCGAAGCGCGCCGGCGGTGGATGTGCACTTCGGGGCCAAAGCCCTTCAGGACCGGCTGTACATAAACCGGGGCACTGAGCTGTGGTTCGAGATGAAGGACTGGCTGATCGCCGGAGGGTGTATCAAGTCCACGATTAAGAAGCTGGAGAAGGAGCTGATAGCCAGGCTGTACGAGATCAATGAGACGTCAGACAAGACGAAGCTGGTTCCGAAGGACAAGCAGCCGGGGGGCTCACCCGACTTTGCGGATTCGCTGGCGCTGACCTTTGCCTTCCCGGGGATCTTGCCCCGGCACACGACATGGGGTAATGTGCTGACATTCAACAGTAATCCGAAACCGGCACAGGCGTATCCTGTGCTTCCCTGGGAGCAACCAAAGCGTCATGCATTCTCCTAAAGCACCTAAGCCTTCGATAGCGCAGCAGCAGAGCGCGTCACGGGCTAATGCCCCGGTTCAGCCTTTTGCGGGATCCCCGGGGTCTCAGCTCGGTGGTCTGCTGGGGGATCAGTCGATGTGGTTCAGTTATATGCGCCCACGATCCCGGCCACCGCTGGGGTCGTTACCGACGGACCCGGGTGCAACGCCAAAGAAGCCCCCCGGCGTGGGGCAGCTTGAAGATGGTAATTGGGTTACTCAGCGCCCTGGCAATCTTTTGATGCCCCCCACCCCCGGGTCTCAGCTTGAGGATGGTAATTGGGTTGATCCGCGCCCCAGCAATCCTTTGTTACCCCCGGCGATATACCCGGGAGCGCCTGCGGGGCAGACCCCGAAAACCGGTAAGGTTACGGATGGTAATTGGGTTGATCCGCGCCCCGGCAATCCTCTGTTACCCCCGGCAATATACCCGGGAGCGCCTGCGGGGCAGACCCCGAAAACCGGTAAGTTTAAGGTTGGGCTCTGGTAATGTCGACAGGTGTCCAGCGTGATCTGGCGATATACAAGGAGCTGCTGACCAAGCGGAAGCACTGGGAAGAACCCTGGTCACGGGTTGCGAAGTACATCATTGGCTACAAGGATGGGATGGCTACCCCTGGGGAATCGAGCGCAGTTCCCGACCGTTCAGCGATTATCAACAGCACGGCGCAGCTCAGCCTTCGTGTGTTCAAGGCGGGCATGATGGCCGGGGTAAGCCCGCCGACACGTCCGTGGGTTCGGTATGCTCCCATGGACACGGCACTGCTTGCGGACCGTACGGTGATGGACTGGTGCCGGCAGGTGAATCAGAAGGTGGCTACAGCCTGCGAGGATGCAAAGCTCTACAGCGCCTTGCCGTATGTTTACGGGGAGTGGGGGTCTTACGGCACTAGTGCGCTCGGCATCTTTGAGAATGAGGATCACAGTTTCCGTATTCAGCGGTTCGAGGCAGGCACGTATGTGTTCAGCTGCAATGATGAGGGCGTTGTTGATATTTTCCAGTACATGGTTGAGATGCGGGCATCGGATCTCATTCGGGCGTATCCGGAAAGCGTACCGCAGACGGTGAGCCATGTGGCGAAGACTAACCCGGTCAAGCCGTTTAAGGTGCTGATTTCCATTTCGAAGGATTATGAAAATCGGGGGAAGTTCCCTGTCATTTCCCGTCACATATTCATGGGGGCACAGGACACGGCCTCGTGGGATATGCCCTTTAAGAATCAGCAGTTGCTGAAGGAGTCGGGTTTCTACAGTTTCCCGGTGATGGTGCCCAGGTGGGAGACCACGCCTCAGGGGGACTATGGGGTGGATTCCCCGGGCATGCTGTGCGTCAGCGACGCGGCGATGTTGCAGGAGGAAGAGCGGAAGAAGTATCGGGGGTTGGACCTGCTGGTTAATCCGCCTACGGTAGGCTCTGCGAACATCAACAGCACGTCCGAGGAGATGATGCCGGGAGGCCATACCACGGTATTGGACCTAAGGGACGGGGGCCTGCGACCGGTGTATGAGATCCGCTTTGACATTGCAGCGATAGCTGAAGACATACGTGGTGTTGAGCAGCGGATTCGTAATTCCTTCTACGTGGATATTTTCCTGCACCTGATGGAGCTGGGCCGCTCTGCACGGATCACGGCGGAAGAGGCGCGGATGCGGGATGCCGAATCCCTGCTGATGCTTTCGCCGGCGCTGGACATGATTACGGCTGAACTGCTGACGCCGATGTTTGACCGTATACTGGAGA
Source organism: Thiolapillus sp. (assembly GCF_048562965.1). NCBI lineage: Bacteria > Pseudomonadati > Pseudomonadota > Gammaproteobacteria > Chromatiales > Sedimenticolaceae > Thiolapillus > Thiolapillus sp. The sequence goes on from NZ_JBHNMF010000012.1 coordinate 4,333, forward strand.
TGATGTTGAGGACCCAGGCGCTGCCGCCGCCGCCGGAAGCATTGCAGGATACAGAAGTTGCTGTGACGTTCCAGTCGCCGCTGGTCCGTGCGCTGAAGGCAGAAGGCAAGGATGCGCTGCTGAGCCTGCTTGAGTTCTCTGCGAACCTTGCGTCGCTGTGGCCGGAGGTACGGTACAAGGCGGATCCCTACAAGATGCTGGATGCTTTCGTGGCGGGTGAGAACTTACCGAATGAAGTTCTGCGATCTGACAAGGAAGCCGAGAAGGCGCATGAAGTTGAGGTTCAGCAGGCACAAGCGGTTCAGCGTCAGCAGCAGATGGATGAGGTCGCGGCTCAGGCGGCAACGCGGGCATTTGACAATTCTGCGCATAGCGTGTAAAAGGTACCCATGTCTCAAAATACAATTGAAAACGTAGATCCTGTTGCAACCTTGTACGGTGGGCAGCCGCCACCGCCACCGGCACCTGCTCTGCCACCGGCACCTGCTCTGCCACCGGCACCTGCTCTGCCACCGGCACCTGCTCTGCCACCGGCACCTGCTCTGCCACCGGCACCTGCTCTGCCACCGGCACCTGCTCTGCCGTACCCAGCTTTGAATACGCCGGCATACCCACAGTATCAGCAGCCGCAGCCAGCATGGCCGGTAGATGCTTACGGTCAGCCGGTACAGGCATTACCCCAACCGCAGCAGCCTATGCAGCAGCCTGTGCAGCAGCCTGTGCAGCAGCCTATGCAGCAGCCTGTGCAGCAGCCTATGCAGCAGCCTGTGCAGCAGCCTATGCAGCAGCCTGTGCAGCAGCCTGTGCCGCCTCCCCCCGGATTGTTGGATCAGCCTGTTGCGCCACCGCCACAGTCTACGGACCCACTGGGGCAGCCGGCACCGGATCCTGCTCAGCCGCAGTCTACGATGTTCTCTCAGGATTTCTACAAGAGTGTGGGCGCGTCGGAGTTGCTCCCACCATCAGTTATTGATGCTGAGCTGGCACCGCTGGGGTTGAATGAATACCAGATCACGAAAGTGATCAATGCTAACCAGAACATTATCAACCATACCCGCGAGGCCTTTATAGAACAGGCCAGGAAAGACCCGGAGATCGGCGGGAGTAGGTTTGAGACAACAATCAAGCACGCTAAGGTGGCGTACGACAAGTATGCTTCTCCCGCCCTTCAGGAGGTTTTGCAGGGCACGGGTCTTTCTTCACATCCGGAGGTTATTCGGATGTTCGCTAATCTGGGCAAAGCGGTTTCAGAGGACACGGGCATACCTGCCCAGGCACTGACTTCTGGGGCTGGGGTGGATCTTAAGGATGAGTCCACTCAGCTCAATGTACTTTATGGTAATAACTGATGGCGGTAACTGGTGGTAAACTGCTCGACCTACCTGACCTTTATATGAGGGAAGGTGGATTACAGTCTGGCGTAGATTTGCAGGCGCTTGTACTGATTAACATTCTCAGTAAGATGTCGCCTGAACTGCATGATGCGTACGTACAGGCCTGTAACAGCATGGATGGCCTGTCCTACAATTACTCGGTGCTCTCGAAGCTGCCGGATGTGACGTGGGGCCGGATCTACAAGGGTATCCCTACCAGCAAGTCTGCACGTACCTTGCAGAGTGAGACGACGGGTTGGATTGAGCAGGCAAGCGAGGTGGATGAGCGCGTCATTGAGATCTCGGCCAATGGGGCTCAGGTCCGAATGGATGAGGCTATGACCTTCCTGCAGGCGATGGCGATCAAGGCGGCGGAGTCGTTTTGGTACAGTAACAGTGACTTGCATTCTGATCAGATCATGGGGCTGTCACCCCGGTACTCTGATAAGTCTTCAAAGCAGGCCAAGAACATTGTAGATGCCGGAGGCACGGGCAATGACAATACGTCGATATGGTTTATCAACTGGGGGCGCACTAAGATCTCTATGATCTATCCCAGGAGTCTGCCTGCGGGGTTGCAACGCACGGATCGTGGAAAGATTCCGACGAAGGATTCCGACGACAACACGTATTTTGTGGTGCGTGAAGAGTTCAAATGGCATCTGGGTGTAGCCGTAGCGGACTGGCGGCAGGCCGTTCGAATCTGCAACATCGATGTATCGGACCTGAAAGCCGGAACAGTGAACTTGCAGAAGCTGCTTCGAAAAGCCTTTTATGCAATGCCTGAGTTGGGCTATGGTGAGAACTCCAATACGATTATCTACATGAACCGTGATGTGGAGGAAGCGCTGGATGCTGAGACTACTAATAGCACAGGTAGTGATAACTACGTGCGTCTCACCCCGGGGACGGTACAGGGTTCCTTCATTCGAAGCTGGCGCGGCATCCCCATCCGGATAACGGATAACCTGCTGACCACGGAGTCACAGGTGACCTGATGATCGTCAGCAATAACCTTTACTTTTCTGAGAACCAGGCTTTTAATGCTACCGACACACCAACGGGTCGGTACAGCAACCCCGCCAGTTCGCCATTTAATGAGATGTCGGGTGTTAGAAGTACGAATACTATAGATCTTGGTGCACAGGATGATAGTGATTGGATTCATGACAGTGGAGGTGGTGGTAACATCGGGTATGTAGCTGGAGGTTCTGCTGATATTCCTATCACGGTCATGATACCCACGATCTCGGGATCCACTACTCTCGCTACAAAGCCGTATATTCAGATCAGGCTAAAGACGTCGGATACATCTTCAGGGACAGGTGATTCCGCGTACGTGTCCCCGGTGCTTAGCATGGGTTTTTCAAAGGGAGATCCCCGAAGGGTATATCCGGGGTTTAAGCTTAGTCTGCGGGTATTGCCGAGTGTTCTTAAGCGGTACATCTGGTTGGATTACGTAGTTCCTTTTGAGTATGATTGTACGTTTACAGCGATGCTTGGCACCGTTCATCGAAATGAGGTTAGTGAGCACTGATGGCTATTCTTTCTAATTATTCCTACCTGTGTGATAACCAGTCGTTTCTGGATACTACGTACAAAAACAGTTCACAACAGTTTGACTTTGGGTATCCAACACGTTGCCAATGGATCCTAAACAACGGCGGTCTTGGTGTGCACGTAGGCGATGTCGTGGATATTCCTATCATGATCAAGGTTATGAAGTGGGATACATCAACTATTACAGGAATGACCGCGTATATTCAGGTAGTCACATCGAATTCGGCTGCGACTACCAGTCCTCGTGTAGTGAGTACGCTCACCTTGAAATCGGATACAGAGGTTGTGGGTGATCTCGCCCATATTCGTATTGTCCCGGATAATGTGAGCCGGTATCTCTGGCTTCGTGTCAAGATGGATTATGGTACCGCGTCTACGCCCACGGCTGCTGTGTTTGCATTGGATGCTTTCCTGGGCTCTGTTACAGGCCATGGTATGATGGGCCACTCTCGATAAGGAGGATAATGATGGCTTTATACAAAGTACTTCAGAAGGGCTTTACCAAGGACAATGACCTGGTGTTCCCGGACATGATCATTGACGTAACCCCTAAGTATAAAAAGGGTAAGGTACCTTCGTGGCTGGAAGAGGTTCCTGCGGGTGAGAAAGTGTCTGCGTCCCCTTTGCCGGATCGGCACGCGGATACTGAGCTGGCGAAGAAGGGGGTTCAGCCTACTTCCCAGGGCGAAAAGCTGGATGAGGGCTCAACAGGTGTAGAGCGGTTTGACTAATGCCTACGCCCGTGGAGCTTTGCAATCGGGCGCTGATCCTGCTTAGCGAGAAAGCCATCACGTCCCTGAGTGATAGCACGCTTGCGGCCAAGGTGTGTAATCGTGTGTACAAGCCGGCGGTCCTATACGTTTTGCAAAGTGGCGACTGGCCTTTTGCCACAGAGACGGCTATCTTATCAGCGGCTACGCATACCAGCCTTGCGGGCTGGAAGTATGTCTACACTTACCCGGCCAATGCACTGCGCATCCTTGAAATATTCTCTAAGCGTGAAGCACCCTGGCCGCCAGAGCACCAGCGTGGCGATACGGCGTTCGAGGTAGGGTCTACGGCGACTGGCGATTCGCTGGTATTTACGAACACTGAGGATGCGCGTGTGCGGTACATCAGCACGACGGTTGCGGATAAGCCGGATGAGTTTGATCCGCTGTTCTCACAGGCCGTTGTTTACTGGATTGCTTCACAGATAGCAGCGGCTATCGTAGCACTGGACCCGGGTTATAAGCTGTCGAGCCAGTTTCGGAAATACGCCATGGAGACCATTAAGGAAGCCCGTGTGTCGGCCTATGTGCAGTCTAAGGGTTTGCAGGATACGGAGAGCTCCTTTATCAAGGCACGCCGATAGTGCCTAAAATCTCACAAAGTAATTTCTCCAAGGGCATGGTCACGCCCACCAGCTATGGAGAGTATCAGAAGCCCTGGTTCCGGGCGTCATGCCGGTTGTTGCAGAACGGTCTGATACTGACTACCGGCGCGGTGATGAAGCGACCGGCCTTCGAGTACCTGTTCAATTTCGCTGAGATCTATATCCAGGCTTACGCCTATGGTTTCGGTGGTACGCATGACTACGTTGTTGCGGTTTCTAATACCCATCTGTATGTACTTGATATTTTTGGTACGACCCCCGGTATTGTTGCAACATTTCAGATAGCTACACAGCAGGCGGGTAAGGTATCTTTTGCACCCTACGGGCGCGGGTTGATCTTTACGTCCCTGGGGCAGATCCCTCAGATGCTGGAAAGGTCCAGCGCGGGTGTGTTCTCTGTAAGGACCTTGAGCTTTGGCCCTCCGACTACGGTAGGTAAAGTGACTGGGGTCACGGTTACTGTAGGTACTGCCGGGGCTTCTGGGGATCGTAATGTCCTGCGTAGCTATGTTGTAACCGCAGTCGATGATGAAGGGCTGGAGAGTGTTCCCTCAGCCCCGGTGTCGATAACAGCTAAAGCAACAGCTGTTCTGTCTATCACGTATAACGCTGATACAGGTGCAGAGACCTACCGTATATACAAGGAGATTATTAACGGAAGTGAGGTGTATGGCTACATTGGTGAGTCGCTGACTACATCTTTCCTCGATGATCGTATCAACCCGGATGAGAGCCGCACAGCGCCTCTGTACTATGATCCTATTACGAATCGGAAACCCCGCGTTGTAAGCTTCATCGGGCAGCGTGCGGTGTATGCCAATGCGGTGGAGAATAAGCACCTGGTCATGCTTTCGAGAACGGGGACGTACTCTGTGTTCTCGCGCCGGCAGCCCACGGTAGCAACGGATTCCATCGTATTGACCGTAAGCGCTCCGGATTCGCTCAAGATTACACAATTTGCAGAGTTGAATGGCACGCTGATGTTCACGGACACGGGGTGCTATTCGGTGGAAGGGGATATAGATGGCACGATTGCACCATCTACTATTTCATTTAACAGGCTGGCGGGAATAGGCTGCTCTGACAGTGTGCCCCCGGTTGTCATAGGCTCTGCGCTGGCGGTGGTATCCTATGACCGGTACAACCTTAAGCTGGTGAAGCGCGGTCAGTTCGATATGCCGGGTGCTTCTTCGGTAGAGTATCTTGATATACTTCATGATGTTCGGGATGTTTTCGCTGAGCATCGGATCACGAACATGACCTTCATGGCGGATCCTGTACCGGTACTTTGGCTGGTGCTGGAGAATGGAGATCTCTACAGCTTTACGCTGGATTCGGAAGATAGCATTATTGGGATGTCACGGCACACGTCCACAGGCGCGACCCCGGGTCATGATGATTTCGTTGAGATCGTCACGGCGAGCGATGGTATCAGCTTTCATACGTTGGCGTTTGTGCGCCGCCCCGGGTTTTCTGGTATGTGCGTTGAGCGGCTCACGCACACGTTTGTGGACACGGCGCTCAATGGCCTTGGCCGGTATCTGGACAGTAGCATAGAGGTTGCATCCAGCACAGACACCCGGTCGTTTACGTCGCCAAATCTCAGCCGGTACGTTGGTAAGCCTGCACATGTTGTTACCGATAAGGGGGATCATTTCTCAGCGAGCATTACCGGTAACACGCTGACGCTGCCTGCTACAGCAACGCCTGCGAAACAGGCCCTGGTAGGTTTTCCGTATTATTTCAGGTTGAGGACGCATGGCCTGGAAGTGTTAGCTGAGACTGAGCTTGGCCGGAAGCTTCAGCTTACACATGTTGTGGGCATGTTTTATGATACCTATGGTAGGCTGAAGGACGATTCTGTGGGCGATACGGCACGGGTAGCATTGGAGGTCCCACAGGGTGTCACGGCTAAGTCGGCAAGTACGTCACTCGCGGGGGAGGACCTTGTAACATTGGGAGGTTGTGACGTGGATACCCCCTGGAAGAATGCGGATGCCACGATTGAGCTTGTGAGCAAGGACCCTTTCAAGGTTGTTTTGCTGGAGCTGTTGTTGGATGTGAATGTTGGGACTAAGCGGGAGCTCTTAGAATGAAAAACTTACGGCTGGAAAGGGTTGAAAAATTTGACAGCTATGTCTTGTACCGGGCTATGGAGGTCCTCGAGCGCCTGTCGGTGAAGGACATGGGCTGGATAGCTGAGCACATTCCCAGTATCTTCATGGGGTTTGAGGAAGCTCGGACATTCTTCGTGATGGCGGGGGAAAATGAATGTGTTGCGTTGTGTGGCTACTCATGGGAAGGGGGGGACCGGCTTTGGTGGATGGCTATTCCTTATGATTTGAAAGCTGCTTCCCCTGTGTGGGTAGCGCGAGCGGTCTGTCGGTTCCTGAAAGAGGTCAGCATGAAATGCACTGTGCTACGTGATGACTATCCTGAAGCGTATCGGCTGCTTGTGCTGGCGGGGTTTGAGCCGTATGCGTATGACATGGCGACGGATACTACGTACATGGAGAGGAAAGCGTGGACCCTCTGACACTTTTTGTTATCTCGATTGCGCTGACTGCTGCTTCAACAGCTGCAACGATAAGCAATGCCAATTCGGCGGCGGATGCCAATATGAAGGCGGCGTCGCTGGAGAGGGATGAGCAGATACGGCAGGCACAGGTTGCTGACAGGCAGCGGGCGCGGGAGATTGCAGCACTGCGTGCGAATCAGATTGCTACGGTTGCCGGGCATGGTATCGATGTGGGCAGTGACCTTGCGGACACGTTCACGTCTGATACGGATTTGGTTCGGAATGAGGACTTACAGCGCATGTCGGAGACGAACAAGTACAATGAGACGGCGCTGGCCAGTCGGTACAAGAATTCACAGATTGCCTGGTCTGGAACCACATTCCGTGCGTTGAGCAATGCAGCTCAGCAGTCCCTGAATGCCTATAGTGCGTACAAGGGTACCTGATGGCGGTCAAGATACGTTCAGCGCTTTCTGCGGGTGTTGGTCCTACGCAGTCCCTGAGCCGGATGCCCACGCGGGCAATGCCTGGCGATGGCCTTCAGCGTGCTGCAGGCATGGTTACTCAGGCACTGTCGAGTATTTCCAGTGGCATCTATTCTGCCAAGCGCGATTCAGCGGTGGCCTCGTACAAGGAGCAGGTGTTTTCGTCGCTGTATAATAGCGATGATGGGTTTCTTATGCGCAAAGGTGAGGATGCGCTGGACAGTCAGGAAGACTACGTGAAGCACTTGGATGACTTGGCCCAGACACTGGAAGAGGATTTGCCCACAAGCGTGCAGGCGGATTTCAGGAAGAGTATTGAGCCCATGCGGTTGCAGGCACTTCAGAAGATGGGGACCTACACGCTAAGAGAAGCTGAGAGCCTGAAGAAACAGGCTATGGCCTCTGAGATGAATACGGCTTTGCATAGTGTGGCTATGGTTTATCGGGACGATGAGCAATTGAATGAAGTCACAATGGACGTGATGCAGGCAGCTGAACGCATGTTGGCGATGAATGGGATCACGGATCCGAAGGTCATTGCCGCTACGCGTGCCAAAGCGCTGGGCCAGGCCACAGAGAACGCGGTTGTTTACGCGCTGGCGAATGGCGATACAGGACGTGCCGCAGCGCTGTTGCAGGATCGTGTGACCTCACTGGACCCGGATGTGGCCCTGGCACTTCGGAAGAAGATCGAGAGCCAGCTTAAAGTGGATGAGGCTGAGCAGGTACTGGCGATGTCTCAGGCAGCGTCTGATCAGATCTATGATGAGAACAAGCCTGCGAGTGTGATGTACGAAGAGGTCCGCAGTATTCCGGATCCTAAGGTTCGCCAGAAGGCGCTGGCACTTGTCGAGCACCGGGTAGCGAAAGCTGAGCAGGTAGCCAGGGATGAGCAACGGGACGCCTATGGTGAGGGCCTGCTCACGCTGGCGTCTGGGGGCACGTACGAGGATCTTTCCCCCACACAGCTGGCTAGCATGTCCATGACACAGCAGGCGGATCTGTTACAGAAGTCGAAGGCTCAGCGCGGTGCTCAGGCGAAGGCGAAGGCGATGACGCTTAAGCACGCCGCATCCCTGTTCTCATCCATGTCAATATCTGAGATCAAGAGTCTTGATTTTGCGGCGTATGCTAAAGATCACGGCCTTGGGTTTGATGCGTTTCAGGTGTATCAGCAAGCGCTGGATAACGCGAATAAGGGGATCGTGTCGGAGACGCATAAAGCAATCAAGAATATCGTGTCAGAGGCACCGGCGATTGTGGGCCCTAACATTTGGAAGGTCAGTGGCAGCAATGCTTATAAGCGGAACAGGGTGGATGCCCGGTACAAGGCGGTGCTCAATCTGGCCCTGCAAAAGCAGACACGCTCAGCGCTGATGGCGAAGGCCGAGGCTGGTGAGCCTTTGGTATTTACCGAAGAGGAAAAAACAAATCTGGTGCTGGAGGCTATTGCCCGGCAGGATGAGATCACCACGCTGGATATTTCCCCCGGTGTCTATGTGACGATCCGCCAGCGGCTGCTTCAGTTGGGTGAGAAGGAGGATGCGCAGCTGAACCTGAAGATACTGAAGTACTATGTAGATCACGAGGACGACTTCGAGGATTTCTAATGGCTGAAACACTGTTTGATCGTATTAATCGCACGATAGGCAGTGCTGATGCGGACGTAGGTAGGGGTCTGGGCAGTACCCTGGCCCGTCAGACCGCAGATGCTGTGTCGCCGCTGGGGTCTGTGTCTCAGAGCCTCTACAAAAAGCTGGAATCGCTCCCGGGTGAAGATGAGCAGCTGAAGTACCTGCAAGACATGACGGGCACCTGGGCGCGAATGTCGCAGGCACCTGTCCCCGGGAATATGGCGATAGCTTCCGAGCTGTCAGATGCCATGGGTGTGCCGCTTAGCGTTGCGTTAGGCGCGCAGGACACCCTCAAACAGAAGAAGCTTCAGGACGATCTTGGCGCGCAGGATACCCCCGATGCACTGTTCCAGGTATTGAAGGAAGCGCCTGAGGCGGCCCCGGCGTTTTCTCCGGATGTTGGCAACCTGCAAAGTCTCATGGCCTACATGGGTCAGCAGCGGCATTTGTACGGCACCGGTGATGAGACCCGGTGGCAGGCTATCAAGCGTGCGTATGGACGCGGTGCAGCCGTTGCTGAGATGTCTGAGCTGTTCGATGTGTATTCATCAGCGTTGGGCAATGGGGCGGATATTCCGGAATGGGCGACTGCCCGGATGAAGGATATTAAGTACAGGGCTTCTGCCGGCGCGCCGGATTTTGGCTTCTTTTCGGAGATGGCGGAGGCTACGTCAGAGGTGTTGCCTCAGCTTGTGGATTCAGCCGAATACCTTGCCACGGGTGCCGCCGTGGGTGCCCTTGCAGGTTCAGCAGGTGGTGTGCCGGGTGCCATTACGGGTGCCGGATACGGTGCCATGACCGGTGGCGCGGTATATACCTACCGGTTGACCTATGTGGACATGGTGGATCAGCTCATGGACATTCGGGTGGATGATCAGCCTATACCGCGTGATATCGTGAACGTTGGTGCTAAGGGCGCGGCTACCCTCACAGCAGCACTGGAGGTTGCACCCTGGGGTATGCTTGCGTCCCGATTCCCGTTTCTGAAGGGGAAGGACGCGGTAAAGGGTATTGTCAGTAATGCTACCGTCGCAGCAGCAAGAAATCCTGAAGTGGCGAAGGCGGTAATGAAAGCGCTGGGGGATCTGGCGCTGTTCACCGCAGCAGAGGGTGTCACAGAAGGGTCGCAGGAGCTGGTTGCTGTGGCGGTGGAGGAGCTGGCTAAGGCGGCAGCATTTGATGATTATGAGATGGACGTCTTCTCCCCAGAGACACGAACCCGTGTTGCGGCGGCGGCTGCCAAAGGTGCGATGGGTGCCCCCCTGATAGGTCTACCAGGCGTAGGGCTGGGCACGACGGTTCAGTTTGCCATTGAGAAGCAGGAGCGTATTCAGGACCGCAAGGATCAGGAACACCTGGATACGCTGATCAGTGCCACATCGTCCATGAATGCTAGCAGCACGGTTCCTCAGCAGACCGCAGAGGTTATTACGGGTATGGCCCAGCAGACGGGCGCTCCACATAAGGTGTACGTTGATGCAAGCGCCGTGGTTGACGCGGCGGGTGCCCTTCATCAGGACGGCAAAGCACCGGGGCGCGGTACGTGGTTTGATAAGGTGCTCGAAAAGGCTCAGGCGTCCCTCGATGGCTCTGTGGAGCTGGACGTAGGGGATGTTGCCGTAAATGCTGGGGGTGCTGGGTTTGAATCCTTGCGTCCGCATATGCGCCTGCGCCCGGATGGTGTGTCCCAGTCGGACATGAACCGTACCTATGCTTCGCGGGATGCTACGCTGGAAGAGCGGTTGGAGGTTCTGGAGAAATCTGCGGAAGTTGAAGCGGCGCTGAAGTCGCACATTGAACAGTTCTCGCAGGAGCTGGCAGGCACGGGGCGTGTTACAAAGCGTTTGGCGAATACGATGACCCGGTTTCTGAAGCCGTGGCTGTCACGGGTTGCGCTGCTGACGGGGGAGAACCCGGTAGAGGTACTCAACAAGCTGCAAGTGGCCTTGTCGGGTGACTGGGCTAAACAGCTCCCTGACGGTGTGAAGGGTATGTATACCGGTGAGGGTGTGGTTCTGGGTGAGGCGCAGGACTTGAGCACTTTTCTCCATGAATACTCGCATTTCATGTTCGATGTTGAGAGCGGCATGGGTACGTTGTCGCATCTGGGTGAGGCCTTTGCGAAGGTAACTGGGCATACCCCGGAAGCCATCGAGGCTGTGCTGACCGGGCAGGACAAGGCCTCCAAGGCGTACCGGGATGTGCAGGAGGGGTTTGCTACAGGGTTTGAGCGGTACCTTGGCAATGCGGCCAAAGCCCCGGCACTGCTGGGGGATAGCTACAGCATTGCGCGGGAGTGGCTCCAGCAGGTTTACGCGGGCACGGAGTTCCTGAAGGTGAACAATGACCCGGCACTGGACGCTATGTTCGGTGAGATGCTGGGCCTGTCGAATGATATTGAGGTGATGTACAAGGAGCTGGGGTACGACACCCTGGCAACACAGGTGATGTCACGCAAATCCAGAGCCCCCAGAGGGTCCTCTACGCTGGTTGGCCGGATCCAGAAGTGGCTGCACACGGAACGTAGGAAGGCGCTACAGGTTGTTGCTTCAGAAGCCAAGGAGCAGGTACAGTCTGCTGTAGAAGCGGACACGGGTTATCAGCAGCTGCTACGGTTGCGTGATCAGAAGGTTTCACTCAATATCCCGCCACCTTCGAAAGATCACCCCTTGCACATGGTGTATTCGCCTGACGGTATGTCTGCTGATGAGCTGTATGATTTGGTTGGGGGCGAAGGTGGTACAGCTTCGTTGTATGACCGGCTGATCAACGCTAAATCGCCCAAGGAACATTACAAGGATCTCATGCGCAAAGGCATGATCACCGAAGCGAAGGTCATGACTAACGATGAGATCAGGCTCAAGGCCATGGAGCTGGTGCGCACGCCGGAGGTTGCAAAGGCGCTTCTTTCTGAAGCACGCAGGTTGTCGCGCAACAAGGATGACCTGCTGAATGCCAGTTTCCTGAAAGCCGCCGCGATTCGCAAGATTATGACGATGCCCATTAAGGATCTGAGTGTGGCTAAGCTGCACCGGTTGGAGTTGCGAGCGGCTGAAGCGTATGCCAATGCGGCAGAAGGGAGCAAGGAGAAGGCAGATCTTGCAAAGCAGCGCGCCATTCTGCGACAGATGGTCGTGCTTGTGTCTAAGTACACGAAACAGGTGCAGTCTGCCGCGAAGCGCCTGAAGAAATACAACCGGGCAAAGTACCGTGCACAGGTGATGAATGCAGGGGGCAGCTACTGGCCTCGGCTTGCTGTGCTTCTCAACCGTGCAGGCCTGCTGAAGGATGAGCTGGTAGAGGGCGCGGATAAGGTGCTGAATGCCTGGCTGGAAGAGCGGGATGCTGATGGCATTGCGCCGCCTACGAACACGGTTCTGTCGGGTGTGAAGAACTACAAGGACCTGACGCTGGGGGATTTTCTGGCAATGCGGGATACAGCGGACATGCTGATACATTCGGCAAAGACGGCGAAGTCTATTCTGCTCAATGAGGAGAATGCCAACCTTGACCAGGTGGCGGAGAGCATTGTTCAGGAAGTGATTGCGTCGCCCATGCCGGATATACCGGATCGGCGGAAGGGGGCGGACTGGTTTCAGGAGTTCATGGCGTCACTATCCACGGTGCCCTGGCTGGTGCGGCGTATTGTGGGCAATGACGCGAAGCAGTCGGTGCTTGAGCAATCGGTTTATGGTCCGATGCGCATGGCTGGGGTTGCGCGGGATAAGCTGTTCCGTAAGGTGGTCAAGCCGCTGATTGCGGACATGCACGCGGATCATAGCTGGTATAAGTTCCTCAAGGGCACGTACACGCTGAAGACGAAGATCAAGGGATCCTCGCTCCCTGAGACTATGACGGGTTCACAGGTGATTGGGTTCGTGCTGAATATTGGCAACTACGAGAATCTGACTAAGTTGCTGCAAGGCTATGGCCTTCTGGCGGAAGGTGAGAGTGCTACGCTCATGCACCCGGTAGTGCAGGAAATCATGGGTTTGCTGGGTGAGCAGGAATGGAAGCATGTTTCGGCAATCTGGAAGCACATGCAGATGCTGTTTCAGCCTTTGCGCGAAGTCACCCGAAAGGTCTATGGGCGGGATCTGCAACC
>NZ_JBHNMF010000012.1:17482-23503 GCF_048562965.1 Thiolapillus sp.
TCATGGGTTTGCTGGGTGAGCAGGAATGGAAGCATGTTTCGGCAATCTGGAAGCACATGCAGATGCTGTTTCAGCCTTTGCGCGAAGTCACCCGAAAGGTCTATGGGCGGGATCTGCAACCGGTGGATGGGCTGCGTATCGAGACCCCGCATGGTCCGGTAGCCGGGGGGTATTATCCTCTTGTAATGGATAGGGATGCGGCTGGCGCGGATGTCCTGTCTCGCTTTGAGTCCACAGAGGCCCTGATGAACGGCGGCCAGACACCCGGTATGCTGGTAAGACCATCTGCTGCCTATGAGCGGACGAATGCCATATACCCGGTGCTGTTGGATGCGTCTGTGATCTTCAGCCACTTCAACCGGGTGATCCACTACATCTCACACACAGATGCTGTGGATTCTGTCCGGAAGGTTCTGGCGGATGAGCGGGTTCATGGTGCTCTGCTGAAGAAAGCCGGGAAGCATGAGGTTAAATACCTGGGCTCGTGGTTGAAGGATATTGCATCGGACAAGCGGATGGAGCAGATCACGTGGCTGGAGCAGCTTATTCAGCGGTTGCGTTATGGCGTCGTAGTGGTTGCACTGGGCGCTAAGGTGTTTACATCGGTGCCAAAACAATTACTGGGCCTGTATAACACGGCCGTTGATATCAAGTCGGTTGGCGGGTCTTCTGGGGCACTGCTCAAGGCGTTTGCAGAGTTGATTCGGTCGCCTGGGCAGGTTGTTCGTGGTATCCGTGGCGAGAGCCCTGTGATGCTTTCCAGAATCGATACATATGACCGGGAGATTGCTGAGGCGCTTTCCTACATGGAGGGGGAGAATCCCCGGCTGATCCGGTGGAATGAGGCTGTGATGCTGCCTATTCGGGTGATGCAGTTCTATGTTGTGGATATACCCAGTTATATTACGGCGAAGGCACTGGCTATTAAAAATGGCAATAGTGAGCAGGACGCTATTACGTACGCTGAAGCATTTGTTACCCGCACACAGGGATCCGGTGAGGCGCGAGACCTGGCCTTCATCATGCGTCGCCAGCGGAATGTCATGCTACGTACGCTGACGATGTTCATGACGCCGATGATCAGTATTCTGAATCAGGCGCGGATGTACGGTTCAAAGCGCACAGCTGCCGGGTATTTGCAGCTGATGCTGGTCACTATGGCCCCTGCGGTTACTGCGGAGTTGATCCGGCAACTCTGGGAAGATGACGAAGATGATGAAGATTCGGATATTCTGAGTACTTTTGGTCGCGTGGTTTCTGACGGCACACTGTCTCTTTTCCCCTTAGGGAACATTGTGAATGCTGCTATACAGGGACAATCCCGCAGTACGCCCGTCATAGGTGAGATACAGCACGGAGTTATGTCCTTGAGCCGGTTATCTTCCAGCTTTTGGGACGAAGAGGCTGAGGTGAGTAAGCGGGATGTGATAGGTGTGCTGAAGTTTGCAGCAGTGCTGACACAGGTAGGTGGTGCTGACCAGGCGCTGGATACTGCCAGCGGTCTGTATGATGCTATTCAGGAGTGGGATGATCTGACAAAGAAGGAAGTTGCGTCGAAGATCATGTTTGGAAGGTAGGGCCTTATGACGGACCCTTCTCCTATATTCGGTTAATTGAGTTTTGTATCGTCTACCGCTTTAATAGGCACACAGTTAACTGAGGATACACTCTCTGAATCTGTGTCTGTTTGATTGAGTCTGAGACGGATAAGTTTAACCAGCGCGTCTTCGAGCGCGGCAGCCTCGTTATCCTCTTTGGTAAACGCATTCCCACGCAAGTCGCTCATGCCTATTAAGCCGTTGCCGTCCTTCAGGGCCAGGAAGCATACTGTAACGTTTGACATGTTAAAAGTGTGATACTGCACATCGTTGATGAGGTGCTTAAGTGGACCAAGGGAAGGTCCAAAACATCCGGATTCCATAACATTTCTCCTATATTCGGATAAAGGTAGGGCCTTCGCCGCCACCGTCGCTGACACCGGGAGTCGCTAACCCGGAGGACCCAGTGGAGCTTTGGGGACGGCAGAAGGCCCTATGTTGGTTTAGCAGAGTACTTGGGAAACGATCTTAACGTATTCGTCGATCTTATCCAGTTTGCTCTGTTGGTTATCGTGGTTGGAATTCACCATGTGGTCGATCACATCCAGCGCGGTGCCGGATCGAATGGTAACACGCTCGCCAGTGGCCTTTTTGGGGACCTCTGGGCGTACCCAGGTCTTACCATCTTTAGGATCTGGGCGTCGGGCATCACTCAGCTCCTGCAAAGTGCTGTCTACCAGATCGAGCAGCATGCATGGTGTTTTATTTGCGTCCTTCTTGAAGACACGGACCAGGGTACGGATGGTATCAATTGCGTGTTGCATGTGTATTTCTCCTATTTAAGATTAGCGGCATGAGCAGGAATTTCGATGCTTTCATCGATGCCCATGAAAATGATTGAGTCTCTAACAAACCGTTTCAGTCTTCCCAGCCAGATAGCGGCGCGGGTCTGTGGGACAGCTGGTGTAACCCCGGTTCCGGCGGTACTTGCCGTACTCAGTGGTGATGTTGTATCCGCTGAGTAAGCTACACCTGTTTCCACCGATTGCTGAATTTCGGTTTCAGTCATTGTACCAGCAATGGCCTCACTATTGAAGGATGTTGTTGCAATTCCTGTTTCCAGGAGTTCGGACTGATAGGTGGCCTGAGCTGCGTTTAGCGTGGTGAACCCCGGTACTGACTGGCCGATGGCCTGGATCTGTGCGTTTGCCAGCGGGGCTACTTCCTGCGTTCCCGCAAGAAGGGACATTTCGTACTCTTCGGGTGCGGTAGCCATAGCGGTTTCGAAGCTTGCTTCTGAGGCTGGGGCCATCACGGCTTCCCCTGCGATGCTGGTGGTGTTCTCAGCACCTATATCCACCAGGGAGGAGGTTGCGAAGGTGCCTGAAAGCATACTCACGGAGTCTTCTGTGGCCGATACAGTGACAGCTTCAGCTGCGATAGCATCGGCAGTATCGCCCATCACGGCAGCACCTCCGGATAGGCCCACTGCCTCTGCACCGGCTGTAGCGGATTCAACCCCGGTTGCCATGACTGCCCAGCCGGCGGATGCCGTGGCTACGGTTTCAGCGGCAACGGAAGCACCGGTTGCTACGCCGGTGGCGGCTGCACCCGCAGTTGCGGCAGCGGCCCCGGTGACAGCAGCCACTTCCCCAGCAGCTACGCCTGCCGCGGTGGCAGTTGCTGTTGCAGTAGCTGCTGCGGTGGCGGAGGCCGTTGCAGCAGTCACAGCTCCTGCCGTAGCGCCCCCGGCACCACCTGCGAGGGAGGCGGATATGGCAGATGTGCCTATCAGTGCCGTAAAGAAGGCAATGATGGCCACGGCGATTTCTCCCGACTTGTCATGGAACTTCAGGGGATTGTCCTTTGCGTAGAGATAGCTGCTGTATTCGGATCTGGCAGGGTCCGGTGTCAGGAACCGGGACAGCTTGTAGGAATAGGCACGTTTGCCAAAGATGTATACGGGGCCGTGGGCTACCTGCCCACCAAAACGCGGTGTTGTTACGTGCGCGGTATTCAGTGCAGCCATTCCGGCTATTCCCGCCAGTGTAGCCCCGGCAATGAGTGAACGTGTGTTCATCTGCCGGGGTTTAGTATGTTTTCCACGTCTTCACGCGTAGGCAACCAACGGCGGAGTATCCGTGCGTCATTCGCAGGCATTTGGAACCGGGTTGAGGCGGGCTCAAAGAACATGGGTACCTTAGCGGCTGTGGAGTTAATGGCCCAGTTGCTCAGGTAGGATGCGTACTTCCGACGGTTCTTGGGTTTTCGCCACCCTACGTAAGCCCTATCGATCTGTTCCTGTGTGATGTCGTCGGGGAACTGCTCACTTTGGAGGCGTTGTAGTGTAAGGGATTCGCTCCGGTTCATTGCGGTTTTATACTGAAGCTGGCTGCGTTTGAGTACCATGCTTTCGCGGGTATTGTAGTGTTCCAGTCTCTGTAGCCGGTGCAGGCGTTCCATTTCTTTGTCGCGTGGGGTCATATCGGCGATATCGATAAGCGTAGTAGTATCCTGTTGGGTCAGGTTCCGAAGTGTCTGAAGCTCCTCATCGACAGTTACCAGGGGAGGCAGCATGGCTACGGCACCGTTTGGTTGGGGCCGGGCTGTCAGGATAACGCGCGAACGACTTGTGCTGACTTGCGGCGTATCCCCCACCATAGGCCGTGTAGCCTCCCAGTCCAGTGAGTGCTGCTCGGTTGTTTCCAGGTACCGATCGATAAAGGCGCGAATGCGCTCAAAGATCCAGTCACCGTTGGGGTCGGCATACGTTACGGGCATCCCGGCACCGTAGGTATACCCTGATTGAAATTCCTGCTCAGGGTCGGGTTCTATGAACCGGGAAAGTCTGGGGTTCAGCTCCCGGTGTCCCAGTATAATAAGGTCCCCCGTATAGGAACCTTGGGCGTAGCGTGGGGCGCTCACGACCGTGGTTGATACGGTACAGGATAGCAGTAGGGTTAGGATGGTAGTTCTCATTTCCTGAGTTTAGCACATCAGTAGTGCCAGTTGCGCCCCGGATACTGGGAGAGGACGTGGATGATTCGGTCCCAGATAGACTTTCTTTTGGGCGCGGCAGACAGCGTTGGTATTTCATGGATAGGAGGTTTCCTGTAGGTTGATACCCAGGGATCAGTTCTCGGCCAGCGCGGGTCATAGGCTTGTTCGCGCGTGACGATGAGCCGTTCCCGGTAGTATTTCTTCTGATCGATGTATTCGGACCGTTGGACATTCAGGTCGCGTAGCTGCCGCTCAAGCGACATGCGCTTGTAATAGCTACGGAACCCGGATGGGAGCGCGTCACGTTCACGGGCTTTTAATTGCATCTTAGCTTCTACGTCGGAAAGGCGTGATTCCGTCCTGTTGAGGAAGCGCATGGTGGTGTTCATGGGTTCCGGCAACCGCAGGTAGCGGGCACCCCACTGGTCTTGTGGCGGTACCCGCATACGGGGGCTTTTCCGTAGTGTAACAGAGTTTCGCGAGGCTTTGAGGGTATCCTCGGTACTGGGAGTCAGCTTCTGCGTATGCTCCGTTGTTGCCGCGCTCTCGGGGGCATCCGTGAGAGGTGCGGTATCTTCTGAGATTTCCATCATCATCATGCTTGCGACTTCCATCATAGCGCCATTTGGGTCGGCATAGGTCACGGGGGAAGCCGCGCCGTACTGGTAGCCGGAGACGAACTGATTGGCTGGGTCAGGTGTGGTGAACCGGGATAGCCTAGGGTTGAGGTCCCGCACACCCAGATGGATGAGGTCTCCCCGGTAGTCGCCATTTGCATAGCGTGGATCACTCACACCTGCACTGGGCAGGAGTATCAGTGTGGTCAGTATCAGCGATCGGGTATTGAATCTATCCATGCTTGCACTCTCATCATTTTTTGTTCGTTGGTGGATTGCTCTGCGGAGGATGGCAAGATACGCAACTGATCAAAAAGCAGATTAGCGTCCAGTGTCTCCATCACAGGGGCCCACCCTGATTTCAGCTCCCATTGTCCGGTCTGAGGGTTATGGCCCAATCGCTGGGAAAAAGGGCGTCGTTGTAGCTCTTTCAGGGTCTCCGCGTAGCGGGCATGTTCATTTTGTACCCGAAGCGAATAGTACTCCCGATATTGACTGATTTCATCCCGGTATGCCTGGAGTTTGCGTAATCTCGCTGTGAACCGGAGCCGGAATAATTTACCCCGGATACCCGGGGCCGCGTGGTCCCGCTGCATCGTAACCACAAGGATCTCATGTTCTACCTTATTCAGCTTTTCTTCTGCTGTGTTCAGCTCAGCTATGGCACTGGTGAGGGACCGTGGTGGTGCGCTGTCTACCAGGTGCCGGGTGCTTCGCATACGGGGAGGTGGTGGCGGTGGCGGGGCTGGCCGGCGAATAATACGTTTGGGGTTTTCAACGGGTTTCAGGTTCTCAGCCTTTACGCGCTGTGTATTCTCAGTAACTGTAGCATACTCATTTTCCAAGCCATCCAGTGCACGCTCGAT
>NZ_JBHNMF010000013.1:0-22896 GCF_048562965.1 Thiolapillus sp.
AACACCGCAATCAGGCCTCATAGCCTGGTCAAAATTGCACGCTGATAACTGGTCAATTTTGGATGCTGTTTGACAGTTCATGATAAAAAAGCGGCCTGTAAAGGCCGCTAAAGTTTAGAAATAGACACGAGAGTAAAGCAATAGAGTAAAACAATGGGGATTCCGTCAGGTATCCTCATCACCTTCGATCTTGCGAGTATCCTTGAAAGTACGCCAGCCACTGATCATGGTGCTGACAAGGCTCTGCCTCGACATAATATCTTCACGCACTACAACGTAAATATGAATCATGACAAAGACGATAATCACCCACATCACCAGATGGTGAAACGTATGTACATCCTGACTCTGCCCCAGCAACGGAATAATCCATGAACTGAAATAGGTGTACTGCCAGCTGTCAAAACCAGCGCCTTCACCATAAAGCGCAAGGCCGGTGAAGATCATGAAGACAGATCCCCAGACAAACAAAATGTGCATGGATATCGCCGCCAACGGATTATGACCGACGTATTTTCTGGGCTCCTTGTTAAGAAAAAAGTACCACTTGAGTTCATGCCAGGCTCCTTCCCAGCATTCACGCTTGAAGATTTTTGGGAAAAAAATCTGGCGGGCATGCTCATTGCCGACCAGCGCCCAGTACAGACGCCCTAAAAAGCCAATCAGAAAAATATAGGCGGCGGCAAAATGAGCGAAACGAATATAGCCCATAAGGAAATTATCACTTGCCTCGCCCGGCATGGCTGGCAGCGGCGAACCGATGAAGTAACCGGTTACCGCAAGCACTAATATGGAAAAGGCATTGATCCAGTGCCAGATCCGAACTGGCGCCTCATAGACATAAACGGCTGGCTCCTGATGGGTTTTTGCTGCTGTCGTCATGGCATCTCCCCCTGTTATGAACCAATTGGCCCAGTCGTTACCGTCGCAAGGTCTTCACCATCTTCACTCATCACATGCGTAGAGCAGGCAAGACAAGGATCAAAGCTATGAATGTTTCGCAGGATTTCCACTGGCTCATCTGCTCTGGCCACCTTGGTGTTCATCATTGATGCCTCAAAGGCGCCAATATTGCCGGCCTCATCGCGCGGTGAACCATTCCAGGTAGTGGGCACCACACACTGGTAGTTTTCTATCTTGGTGTCCTTGATGCGTATCCAGTGCGCCAGAGCGCCGCGTGGCGCTTCAGTAAAGCCAACGCCTTTGGCTTCCGATGGCCACTCTTTCGGATCCCACATCTCACCACTGTGAGTCGTGCTGTCACCGTTTTTGATATTGGTCATCAGCTTGTCGAAGAAGTACAGCTGCTGATCCGCCGCCCACTGCGCCTCCAGGGCGCGCGCCGCTGTTCGTCCTAAAGTAGAGAAAATCGCTTCCAGCGGCACATCCAGATTAGTCAGCACCATCTTGATCTGCTCGGTAAAGTACTCGTGCCCCTGAGCATAACCGACGATATAACGCGCCAGCGGCCCCACTTCCATGGCATGTCCACGCCAGCGCGGAGCCTTGATCCAGGAGTAGCTGGCCGATTCATCCAGTTGCTCGATATTATGGCTGGTGCCTTTGGCGCTGCTAACATCAAAATCGGGCTCGGTTATGCCATCCCACGGATGCAGCCCCTTAACGCCATCCGGGTACTTGTACCAGGAGTGCGGCACAAATTCCTGAATCTGTTCGGGATCACGGTGATCGACTTCGTGCACCGTGCTCAGATCACCATTGATGATCGCCCCACGCGGCATCATCAGATTCTCTGCTGAGTAATCATTGGCACGATCAGGTATATCACCGTAAGCCAACACATTCTGACTGGACAAGCCGCCGCCATATAACCAACCCTTGTAGAACTGGCCGATGGCGAGGATATCCGGTATATAAACGTTGTCAACGAAGGTCTTGGTGTCCTTGATAATCTGGTGCACCTGATTCAGCGACGCCATGTTGAGCGCTCCAACGGCGCCAGTATCATCCATGTTTATCGGACAGGGTACACCGCCGACTGTCCAGTTCGGGTGCGTGTCCTTGCCACCGAAGATGGTGCGGGTTTTCATGATTTCTTTCTGGAAATCCAGTGCTTCCAGATAATGCGTCACCGCCATCAAGTCGGCTTCCGGCGGTAGCAGATAGGCAGGATTGGTCCAGTAGCCATTCTTGAACGGACCCAACTGGCCGGATTCAACGAATTTTTTCAATCGGTTCTGAACATCACGAAAATAACCGGGAGATGAATTCGGATGGTGTGGCGACACTTGCTGTTGCAATGCCGACGTCGCCTTGGGATCAGCCTTAAGCGCATTAACAGGATTGACCCAGTCAAGTGCGTGCAGGTGATAGAAATGCACCAAGTGATCATGTATCTGCAGAGACAGCTGCATGATATTCCGTATGCTGTTGGCGTTCTCGGGAATATTGATACCCAACGCATCTTCCACGGAACGTACTGATGTCAGTGCGTGAGTGCCCGTGCAGACGCCACAAATACGCTGTACAAAGGCCCACGCATCACGTGGGTCGCGCCCCTTGAGAATGACTTCCAGACCACGCCAGATGGTGCCGCTGGAAACCGCATTGGTAATGATATTGTCGGAATTGATATTGACTTCGGCGCGCATGTGACCTTCAATGCGCGTCACCGGATCGACAACTACGCGCTGCCCGGAATTATCCAGTGTGTAACCGTTGGGTGTTTGT
This sequence comes from Thiolapillus sp., assembly GCF_048562965.1. Classification (NCBI taxonomy): domain Bacteria; kingdom Pseudomonadati; phylum Pseudomonadota; class Gammaproteobacteria; order Chromatiales; family Sedimenticolaceae; genus Thiolapillus; species Thiolapillus sp. The sequence continues at coordinate 2,692 of NZ_JBHNMF010000013.1, forward strand.
ATAACGCTCATTATTCCTGATCCCCTTTCTGTTGTGTTCTTTTAATTGCGGAAACCGCTGCATGCACGGCAACAGCACCGCCAACGATACCGGCTGCGGTCATGCCGACATCATCCGCATTGGATTCAACGCCGAACTGATGAATACCACTGAGGCGGTTATAAAAGCCGCCCTTGTCCCAGAAACCGTCTTCGGAACAACCAATGCAGGGATGGCCAGCCTGGATCGGGAAGGACAGGCCACCGTTCCAGCGTATGGTGGAACAGGCGTTATAGGTGGTCGGCCCCTTGCAGCCCATCTTGTACAGACAGTAGCCCTTGCGCGCGCCATCATCATCCCATTTTTCAACGAACTGACCTGCGTCAAAGTGCGGCCGGCGGTAGCACTTGTCATGGATGCGCTGGCTGTAAAACATCTTCGGGCGACCCTGTCGGTCCAGGGATGGCAAGCGCTCGAAGGTAAGAATGTAGGTAATCACTGCGGTCATTACCTCGGCAATCGGCGGGCAACCAGGCACCTTGATAATCGGCGCATTTCCGATGCCCGGCACCTTGTGAATCGGGGTAGCGCCAGTCGGGTTGGGTGCAGCCGCCTGTACACAGCCCCAGGAAGCACAGGAGCCCCATGAAATTATCGCCTTGGCGTGTTTGGCGGCATGACGCAACTGCTCAGTGTACGGCTTGCCGGCAATGATGCAGGACATGCCGCCGGTCTTGCCTTCATCCAGACCGGGGTTACCCTCACAGGCAAGAATAAAGTTGCCATCGTATTTTTCGATAGTCTCTTCGACAATCGCCTCAGCCTGATGACCAGCAGCCGCCATAATCGTGTCATCATAATCAAGGGAGATCATGGACAAAATTACGTCCTTGGCCAATGGATGCGCTGAACGGATAAATGACTCTGAACAACAGGTGCACTCCAGGCCGTGCAGCCACAGCACAGGAATACGCGGCTTGGTCTCCATGGCCTCGGCGATTTTGGCTGCATAAGCTGGACTCAAGCCCATAGCAGCTGCGGTCAGGCTGCAGAACTTGAGAAAGCTACGACGGGTAATGCCCTGGCGGCGCATCACGTCATAAAAAGTTTCAGTCATGGTTTTTCTCCCCTGGGTGGTAACCGGTATCGATTGCATGATGCTTAAGCATATTTAATGCCACCTTTGCAATTTTTATTGAAAACAGAGACATACAATATAAACCCCGCCTATCTAGCAATAACATCGGTACAACCGGATATCACATTGCGAGCTAAAGTGGTTACCTGCTTTACAACTGGAAATAGTTCAACCCCCAAAATGTCGAATATTTTGTTTACATTATTAAATAAATATGTAATATAAGTTAACAGTTTATCGCCGAAGCGACTCGCCTTATGAAAAATCAAACACTTATACTCGGCATAGGAAATATCCTCTGGGCGGATGAAGGATTCGGCGTGCGCGCCGTCGAACAACTGAACCAAGACTACTGGTTCCCTGACAATGTCACACTGATGGATGGTGGCACCCAGGGCATTTACCTGGTGCACCATGTGCAGCAATGCAACATTCTTGTTGTTTTCGACGCAATCGACTACGGCCTACCACCGGGCTCAATCAAATTAATCGAGGGTGACGCAGTACCCAAATTCATGGGCGCAAAGAAAATGAGCCTGCACCAGACTGGCTTCCAGGAAGTGCTGGCCATGGCTGAAATGCTTGGAAAATATCCTGATCACCTGCTATTAGTCGGTGTCCAGCCAGTACAGTTGGAAGATTTCGGCGGCAGCCTGCGTGACAAAACCCGACAGCAGATCAAACCTGCAATAGAAGCAGCATTGCAGTGGCTGCAACAGTTTGATGTCCATGCCCATCGCAGGGAAGAACCCCTGCCGCCCGAACAAACACTGGCTGGTTATGAAGTCAGCATGCAAACCTACGAAGCTGGCAGACCGCCGCCGGAAGCTGCCTGTCGTATAGGCGACGATCGCATTCTCAAGTCACCCGGTTTTCATGTCGAGTACAGGCCCCATCCACTGCAAGGTGAAGCTACGCTCAGCTGCGATGTCGACCACCGCGGCAAATACCCGGAACCAGAGCTGAACATCGCGCCTGCAGACAGCACTGTTCAGGGCAGCAAGTAATGTGCATTGGCATCCCCATGCAGATCAAAGAGGTCGGCTTCGGCCATGCTGTTTGTGAAGGCATGGGCATGCGTCGCGAGGTTGACACCCTGCTGATCGGTGAACAGCCAGTCGGATCCTGGGTGCTGGTCTTTCTGAACAGCGCCCGCGAGGTGCTTAGCCCCGAGGATGCGGCAAAGATCAGTAGTGCTATTAGGGCGGTGAACATGGTCATGGAAAACGGCGACTCTGTGTCCAGCGGCGCGCTCGACAATACCAGTATTGAAGCACTGTTTGCCGATCTGATCGACCGTGAACCCCCTAAACCAGACTCCCTGCTGGCGCTGGAAGCTGAACGTGAAGCCAGACTGCAAACAGAGGCTGGCGCAACAGGTGACAGCCATCAAACCACAACCAAGATGGCAGCAAAGAGTCTGTCCGGCGAGATCTGAACCAGAACCATGAGGAATACGAATACCATGTCTATAACACCGCCCACATCACCCGCCGCTATGGCGCTGATCGAAAACATGATCAAACAATACGGCTACCCGGTGCTGACCGAGGACAACCACGACGATTTCGTCAGCGCACAGGAGGAATGTGTGCTGTTCTTTACCGAAAACCCGGCGCGTTTTCCCGAAAGCAACGATGTCGCCATGATTCTGCCGGAGCTGGCCAAGGAATACGGCGAGCGTTTTAGCGCAGCCGTCATCGACCAGAGCGCACAGCGTCCGCTACAGGGCAGGTACGGTTTCAACGAATGGCCTACCCTGGTCTTTCTGCGTCGGGGTCAATACCTCGGGCATATCAGCCGGGTGCAGGACTGGATGGACTATATCGTGAAAATCAACCAGATCGTCACATCCGAACCCCGACTGGCGCCAGGGATCGGCATTCCGGTTTCGCAATCAACCTCAGCGTGCGGGGGTTAAACCATGAAGAAAATCGAAACCCCGATTATGACCACCCCTGCCGTTGTCGGTCCGGGCTCACAACCCGGGAACCCCGATGGGGAGGAAATGACCTTCATGCAGATGCCATCAAACATGTCCACTTTCGAGGCGCCCATCGTACCAGAACCAGAGGAAATCGACGGTCAGGAAACCGCTATCGCCATGTCACACGGGTTACTCGATATGCTGCGTCAGTACCGTGTTGGCGATAAAGCCCGGGTGCTTGTTCTGGATGGGCTTGATGACATCAACCGTAGTTTTTTCAACCAACTACTGGGTGAGGGCGAAGTCAGTATGCAGTGTAATGGCAATCTCAACGCCATGATTCAGGAGTCCCTGCTTGCTGGTGTCTGGCGCGCACAGTACGTCGAACAGTACGTCGATGAACAACAGCGTGTCATTCGCGATACCATCGAAGTCGCCGACATTCCCGGCCTGGTCAGCGAACTGACCTTCGCCGATGCCGCCGACAATATTGATATGGACAGTCTGAGCATACCCGAGTCGGTGTATAACGCGCGCCCCCTGCTAACCGAAGTCAGTGACAAGCTGGCAGAGTACCACCCAGGCGCCGAACCGCATATCATCAATCTGTCGCTGCTGCCACACACCGAGGAAGATTTGCTGTTCCTCTCTGACACTCTGGGAATCGGCCCCATCATCATACTTTCACGCGGTTACGGCAATTGCCGTATCAGCAGCACAGGCACCCGCAACGTCTGGTGGGTGCAATATTTCAATTCACAGGAAACCCTGATTCTCAACACCCTGGAAATCAACACTGTGCCCAAGGTGGCCTGCGCGTCGGACGAAGACATTGCCGACAGCGCACAACGCCTGGACGAAATTCTGTCGATATACCGCGTTAGATGTAAAGACACAACGAGAAACCGGCATGGACAACAGTAAACTCCCTGGGTCATTCGGTGGCGATACCAGCAAAATCAGCGATGACACCCGACTGGAATGCAAAATCTGCTGGTACGTCTACAACCCCGCCAAAGGCGACGACTACTGGCAGATACCACCAGGCACCCCCTTTGCCAAACTACCCGAGCACTGGACTTGCCCGGAATGTGACGGCCGCAAAATCGATTTTATGGTTATCGACACATGACACATGCGACGCCACCACTTGAAGACAACACAGGCATGACCGTAACCACCGAACTCGACGAAGCCGAGAGAAAACAGCTATGCGCACACCTTGAACGTGTCTACACCGATATCTACGAGCAGCGTATGCGGGACATACCGATTACCAATGACAACATTGGCATCCGCGCCGTTGGTCTTCGCCGCTGGCAGAATACCCTCCTGTGCATAATGGTCACGCCCTGGTTTATGAATATCATGCTGCTCCCCGACGAACATGACGACTGGGATGAGTTGCGTGAAACCAGCAGTGTATACCACCAGTTCCCTTCTGGTCGTTACGAATTTCTAGTGGGTTATGAACCTGAGTTAGGTAAATACCAGATGTGTTCACTGTTCTCTCCTATGTTCGAATTCTCCGACCACCAAGCGGCGATCAAAACGGCAGAGGCAGCCGTTGCCGAGCTGATGAACGAAGACAATTTCGAACAAGTCGATATCGACAGCAAACAAATTGCGCGGATCTGGTCAGGAGAAGAACCGCACCCTGAGCTCCCGGCAGACAGTCCGACAAACACCGACAATATCGTTAACAGCGGAGCCACCAACAGGACAACAGACAGACCCCGGCAGTCATTACAGAAAAAAATGCAACGCCCGATCAGTCGCCGGCAGCTGCTGCGCGGCGCCGCTATGCTAGATGAGGACAACAAGGCATGAACGCGACCGAAGGACAGATTTCGATTAGCCTGTTCCCTGGTGACAAGCGCGAACGTGTTGCGATCCACTCCTCCCGCCCGTTGCATGCAGCTCGCGTACTGGTCGGCAAGACGCCGCAACAGGCGATTGAAATCATTCCACTGCTTTTCAATATCTGCGGCACGGCGCAATCTCGCGCCGCCCTGCTGGCCATGAAAAAAGAAGGCGATGGGGAAGGAATGCCCGCAGGCAGCAACGACCACCGGATCGAAGCGGCGCGTGATATGCTGGTATTGGTGGAAAACGCGCGCGAGCACCTCATGCGCCTGTTTACCGACTGGCCCAGGCTGTTTTCACTACCCGCCGATAACAACAACCTGCCCTACCTTAGCCAGTTGCAGAGCACTTTTCGCCGGGCGCTATTCGACTCAAGCAGAGCCTTTACCTTCGATAGTGCACTCAATAGCAAGGCAGGTGAAGCGAATAACCTGATCGACAAACTGGACGACTACCTGCGTGACCATGTGTTCGCCTGTGAAACAGTGCAGTGGCTGCAAATTCAGGACATTGCTGCACTGCACGAATGGGCGACGATCACCAACACCATCGCCGCGCAAACCATCGCTATTATTTGTGAACGCGGGTGGGCCTCACAGGGACAGAGCAACTGCCTACCCCTGCCCGAACTCGACAGCGAGGAGCTGTGCAAACAGCTAGACCAACCCCGGAGCAGTGACTTCATCGCCACACCTCAATGGCAGGGAGAATGCTGTGAAACCACCTCGTTGAGCCGACAGCTAGACAACCTCCTGATACAGTCGCTGCAAGATGAATTTCAGTACACCTTGATTACTCGCTGGACAGCTCGCCTGGTCGAGCTCGCGCGCATCCCCGGTCAACTACGCGCCCTGCACGCCATGTTACAAACTGCAAGCCCGGTAGGCGCGCACTCTCCCGTACATAGTCTGGATACCGACAGACGAGTGGCCAGCATTGAGGCGGCTCGTGGCCGTCTGATTCATCGCGTGCAAATCGAAAATGGCCGTATCCGCCATTACCAGATTCTGGCGCCCACCGAATGGAACTTTCATCCAGGCGGGCTGGCGGCGCAAACCCTGGGCAGCATCGCCAGCCGCCGCCATGACGATATCGACACGCTGGCGCATATCATGATCAATGTTATCGACCCCTGCGTCGGTTACGATCTAAGGGTACACTGATGCACGAAATATCCCTCTGCGAAGGCGTATTGCAGGTGCTGCAAACCGAGTCGGCGCGACAGGGCTTTCGCCGGGTAAAACAGGTCTGGCTGGAAATCGGTGAGCTTTCCAGCGTCGAACCCGAAGCCATGCGATTCAGCTTCGACGTAGTCATGCGCGACACCCTGGCCGACAGCGCCCGCTTGAACATTATCCGTGTTCCCGGTGCGGCCTGGTGCATGCAGTGCGCCAAAAACGTAACGGTCAAACAACGATTCGATGAGTGTCCCGAGTGCGGCAGCTACCAGTTGCAGGTTACCGGTGGCGAAGAGGTGAAAATCAAAGAACTGGAGGTAGAGTAATGTGTACAGTATGCGGTTGCGGCGAAGGCGAGAGCCGCGTCGAAGGCAAGGCGGTCGATAAAAACGGTGGTCACGAGCACCCGGGCCATTCGCACTCTCATGCCCATTTGCATGGGCAGCATCATGACCATGCACACCACCATGATGAGCACACTCATGGTGGCGAACACCACTACGGTCACGGTCCGGCCCATGCCCATGCACCCGGCATGAGCCAGTCCCGCATGCTGCAGATCGAGCAGGATATTCTCGGCAAGAACAACGAGTACGCCAACGCCAACCGCCGCCTGTTTACGGAAAAGGGCATACTGGTTCTCAACCTCGTTTCCAGTCCTGGCTCAGGCAAAACCAGCCTGCTAACCCGCACGCTGCAGGATCTGAAAGACGAGATGCCACTGGCCGTAATCGAAGGTGATCAGGAAACTTCGCAGGACGCAGATCGTATCCGTGATACTGGTGTTCCAGCCATCCAGATCAATACGGGTAAAGGCTGTCACCTCGACGCCCACCAGGTTGGTCATGCCGTCGACCACCTGAACCCGGACGAAACCTCGGTGCTGATGATCGAAAACGTCGGCAACCTGGTCTGCCCCGCCGCCTTCGATCTGGGTGAGGCGCACAAGGTGGCCATCCTGTCGATCACCGAGGGCGAGGACAAACCCATCAAGTACCCAGATATGTTCCATGCCGCCGACCTGCTATTGCTGAACAAGATTGACCTGCTGCCCTATCTGCAATTCGACATCGACCAATGCATAGACTACGCACGTCGCGTCAACCCCGGCATCCAGGTTCTTCAGGTATCCGCAACCAGTGGCGAAGGCATGGAAGACTGGTACCAATGGCTACGCTTGGCGCGGCAGAGCCGCCTTGTTGGCCACAACTCGTGGCAAACAGCTAATCTACAGGAGAGCGCCTGATGGTCGACGTACTGCCCAGCATTCTGGTAGTCGATGACGAACCTCGCTCACTGGAATCCATTGAGCGCATTCTCAGTGACAGTTTCGAAGTGCATCTCGCGGCCAATGTAGACGAAGCTGAAGCCATCCTGCAACGCGAGTGGATACAAGTGCTTCTCTGCGACCAGCGCATGCCGGAAATGAGTGGGGTGGAATTCACCGAAAAGGTGCGCAGCGAATACCCCGATATCATCCGCATGATCATCTCCGGCTACACTGATTCGGAAGATATTATCGACGCCATAAACAAGGGCGGCATATACCAGTACATCACCAAGCCCTGGCACCCGGATGAACTCATTAGCAAACTCAATAATGCCATTGAGCTGTTCCGCCTGCAGCGCGAAAACGAGCGCCTGGCGGTCGAGCTCAAACTCAAGCCCGATACCCTCGAACAGGCGCTGATCGAAAAGCGTCAAGCGCTGAAATCACGTTACGACTGGGATGCAGGCATCGTGCGCAGCCCTGATAGCTGTATGAATGCCATCTGCGACACCATCCGCACCGTGGCCGCCTTTGATGTCAATGTGCTGCTCATGGGCGAGTCCGGCACCGGCAAGGAGCTCTGCGCCCGCGCACTGCACTACAACAGCCTGCGCCAGGACAAGGTCTTCGTTGCCGAGAACTGCGGCGCCCTGCCCGACGAACTGCTGGAAAGCGAACTCTTTGGCCACAAGCGCGGCGCCTTTACCGGTGCCATTGAGGATCGCGTCGGCCTGTTCGAACTGGCCAACGGCGGTACCATTTTCCTAGACGAAATCGGCGACACCTCTCCGGCTTTCCAGGTCAAGTTACTGCGGGTATTGCAGGAAAACGAAATACGTCCCCTGGGTTCGAATACCCGCAAGCCAATCGATGTGCGCGTCATCGCCGCCACCAACCGAAATCTGGCCGAAGATGTGAAGAACGGTAAATTCCGTCAGGATCTGTACTATCGCCTGGCCACCTTCGAAATTGAATTACCCCCCCTGCGTGAGCGCAAGCAGGATATCGCTCCATTGGCTATCGCCCTGCTCAACGAGGCCATGGATCAGCTCGGCAAACGCGTCAAGGGTATCAGCGAAGAAGCCCTTCGCTGTTTTGAAAACTACCGATGGCCCGGCAATGTGCGTGAAATGCAGAATGAGATCAAACGCATGCTGGTGCTGGGGCAGAAAGACTACCTCGGCTCCGAACTGGTATCACCGCACATCCTGCATGCCACCCCGGAAGAGGAAGAAGCCGACATGGCTCTGCTCACCAGTATCGACGGCTCACTGAAGCAGCGAATCGAGAAACTTGAGGCGCGCATCATCAAGGAGACCCTGATCCGCCTGCGCTGGAACAAGACTCAGGCCTCGCAGGAGCTTGGGCTGTCACGGGTCGGACTACGTAACAAACTGGAGCGGTATGGCCTGGAACGCAATGACAATATCGAATCGATCGAGGAAACCGTGGCATGAGTCCTCAGGGCAACACACCGTCAAGCAGCCAGACCAGCCTGACAGCGCTAGCTGGTGTGCCCGCAGAAAAAGGCCTGGACAGGCGTATCGACGATCACGCCTGGATTGAGGTCATCCAGCGCATGGATGCCATTTATGCCGAGTTGGTCGAACAGCAGGTGGAACTGGAGACCAAGAATGCCGAACTGGAAAATACCCGCAACTTCATTCAAAGCGTAATCTCTTCGATCTCCGATATCCTTATCGTTTGTGATGTCAACGGCAATATCCAGCAGGTCAACGCCGCCCTGGAACAGGCAACCGGCCTGACTTCACAGTCGTTGGTTGGCAAACCGCTTGCCGGTCTGACCGGAGAAGACTATCAATCCTTGATTGCAGAATTCCCCGAACATATCCGATCCGGATCGATTACCGATTGTGAAATTGACCTGCTAAACCAGGCTGGTGACGCTCTACCCATGGCTATCAATTGCAGTGCTCGCTACGACCACAAAAACCGGCTGTCAGGTTTTGTCATCACCGGCCGCCCCCTTGGTGAGTTGCGTCGCGCCTACAGCACCCTGCACCGGGCGCATGAAGATCTCAAGAATGCCCAACAGCAGTTGATCCAGTCAGAAAAACTGGCTTCTCTGGGACGTCTGGTGGCCGGTGTAGCGCATGAGCTCAACAATCCGATCAGCTTTCTCTACGCCAATATGCACGCTCTGAAAACCTATGAAAGCAAGTTTCAGACCTATATTGACGCTATACACAAAAACATCAGCGCCGAGGAACGTGAACGCCTTCGCGCCGAACTGAAAATCGATCGCATGATGGATGATATTGACTCACTGATGGCTGGTTCGCTTGAAGGCGCCGAGCGTGTCAGCGAAATCATCAAGAACCTGCGCCTCTTCTCCACGCCTCAGCAGGAAGAAAAATCTTGTTTCGATCTTGTCACCGTTATTGAACGCGCCACCTCCTGGGTGCTCAAGGCAAGCAATCTCAAACCACAAATCGTTACCGACTACCCTGAATCACTGCCCCTGATCAACAACGAGGGCCATGTACACCAGATTCTAATCAACCTGATCCAGAACGCCATTGACGCCATGGCCGATACGGCGCAACCGCGTCTTGAAATCCGCCTGAAACAAACCGGAGCGCAGGGGCGGCAACACAGGGTGGAAATCCATATTCGGGACAACGGCCCCGGTATCGGCGAAGACGACATACTACGCATCTTTGACCCCTTCTACACCACCAAGGCCGTTGGCAGCGGCACAGGGCTGGGCCTGTATATCAGCTATGGTCTGGCCACAGAACAATGCGGCGGTAACCTGCGCGCAATCAGGCATAAGAATCAGGGTGCGGAATTCATTTTCAGTTTGCCGCCGGATCAACCGCAACAACATGATGCGAACAATATTTTTGAGCCAGAGTCACCACAATGAGTTCTAGTGAAAATAGTATGAACAAGGATAGCTACTTCAATATTCTCTGGCTGCAGTCAGGCGGTTGCGGCGGTTGTAGCATGTCAGTGCTCAATGCCGAATCACCCGACCTTTTCAGCAGCCTGGAACTCAACCGCATCCGGCTGCTCTGGCATCCTTCTTTCAGCGAAGCAAGCATGGAAGAAGTTACCGATCTGATCTGCGATATCGAAAACGGCGACCTTCGACTCGACGCCCTGTGTCTGGAAGGCTCGGTAATGCGTGGCCCAAATGGCAGTGGCCGCTTTCATGTCTTCAGCGGCTTGGGACGACCAATGACCGAAGTGCTGCCAAGCCTTGCGGCAAAAGCACGCTATACCGTTGCCATCGGCAGCTGCGCCGCTTATGGCGGCATCACCATGGCGGGAAACAATCCCGGCGAGGCCTGCGGCCTGCAATACGAAGGCAGCCAGCCGGGCGGCCTGCTCGGTGCAAACTGGCAAAGCCCCGGCAAGTTGCCGGTAATCAATATTGCAGGCTGCCCCACCCACCCCAACTGGGTAATCGAAACCCTGGGACAACTGGCCATGGGCGATCTCGCACGTGAATCTCTCGACACACTGATGCGCCCCCGCAGCTATACCGACCACCTGGTTCATCACGGCTGCCCGCGCAATGAATACTATGAATTCAAGGCAAGCGCCGAACAACCTTCCGACCTGGGTTGCATGATGGAACACATGGGCTGCCTGGGCACCCAGGCTCGCGCCGACTGCAACACGCGCCTGTGGAATGGTGAAGGCTCCTGCCTGCGTGGCGGCTATGCCTGCATCAACTGCACCGCACCCGAATTCGAAGAACCCGGTCACAGCTTTACCGAAACCCCGAAAATGGCTGGCATCCCGGTCGGTTTACCCACCGACATGCCCAAGGCCTGGTTCGTGGCGCTGGCATCGCTATCCAAGGCGGCCACTCCCAAGCGCCTTAAGATCAACGCGGTATCCGATCACATCCGTATCCCTCCCGGCAAGAAGACAGGAGGCAAGCCGTCATGAATGGCAGGACGGCGCGACGCATACTCGGCCCCTTCAACCGGGTCGAGGGCGATCTTGAAGTCACGCTTGAGGTTGCCGATGGCCACATCACCCAAGCCTGGGTCAACTCACCGCTTTACCGTGGCTTTGAGCAAATTCTGCACGGCAAGCCGCCAATGGATGCGCTGGTCTACACACCCCGCATCTGTGGTATTTGCTCGGTTTCACAATCAGTAGCCGCCGCCCGCGCTCTGGCCGCCTGTGCAGGCCTGCAATTGGCCGCCAACGGCGTACTGGCAACCAACCTGATACTGGCGACAGAAAATCTGGCCGATCACCTGACACATTTCTATCTGTTCTTCATGCCGGATTTCGCCCGCAAGCATTACCGCAAGCAACTCTGGTTTGACGACATCGCAGCGCGTTTCAAGGCGCAAACTGGCAGCGCCGCCAGTGAAGTGCTCAAGGCCCGCGCCGAGCTTCTGCACATCACCGGCCTGCTCGCCGGCAAATGGCCACACTCCATGGCGATTCAGCCCGGCGGCGTCACACGGCCTCTGGAGGCGCAGGAAAAAGTTCGTCTGCTCACCCTGATCGGCGCTTTCCGCCAGTTCCTGCAGAACACCCTGTTCCACGATACGCTGGAGCAAGTCAGCGCCCTGCAAAACAGTGAGCAGCTGGACGCCTGGGCAGACGCTCATGCGGAATCGGATTTTGGTCGCTTTCTGCAGCTGGCGCGGTTACTGCAACTTCAGAACTGCGGCCATGCCAGCAATAATTTCATGAGCTACGGAGCCTACGAAAACAGCCAGGGCGACGAGCACAAAGGCGCCCACCTTTTCGCCCGTGGCGTCTGGCTGCAGGACAAGGCGCAGCCACTGAATGACGAGCTGATCCGCGAGGACGTCAGTCACAGCCGACTCAACAAACAGAACTCAGCCAAACACCCCTACCAGGGCAGCACAATCATTGATGCCAATGAAGACAGTGGTTATAGCTGGTGCAAAGTGCCACGACTGGATGGCCAGGTCATCGAGGTTGGCGCCATTGCCCGCCAGATGGTTGATGGCCATCCGCTGATTCGCGATCTGGTCACCCGCGACGGCGCCAACGTCATGAGCCGCGTGGTTGCACGCCTGCTGGAGCTGGCGCTGGTAACGCCGGCCATGGAGAACTGGGCTCGCCGGCTGCAACCGGCACAGGCTTTCTGTCATCAGGCCGCGCTGCCCGATGACAGTCAGGGCGCTGGTATGGTAGAAGCCGCCCGCGGCAGCCTTGGGCACTGGCTGCGGGTCAAGGGCGGACGCATTCTCAACTATCAGATCATCGCCCCCACCACCTGGAACTTCTCACCACGTGACAGCGCCGACCAACCCGGCACCCTCGAAATGGCGCTACAAGGAACCCCGGTGGGTGACGATGCGCAAGCGGCGGTCATCATCCAGCACATCATCCGATCCTTCGACCCCTGTATGGTCTGCACGGTGCACTGACATGCATGCCGTCATGAAACCTGTTGATATCAAACAACTCGCCGGCGCCCGCCTGCGTGTTCGTGGTCAGGTGCAAGGCGTGGGTTTTCGACCCATGGTCTGGAAACTTGCGCAACAACACTGCCTGCGCGGCATGGTGCGCAACGACGCTGATGGTGTCCTCATCAAGGTTTGGGGTGAAGAATCGAGTCTGTGCGCCTTCATCAAACAACTGCCCACACACTGCCCGCCGCTGGCGCGCATCGACAGCCTTGAGACAACCCACATGCCAATCGAAGGCGCCGAGATTCCGGCTGATTTCAGCATTGTGCACAGCGAACATGGCGACGCACACACCGGCGTTGTACCCGATGCCGCCACCTGCGCACACTGCCTGACCGACATCAGCGACACAAACAACCGCCGCTACCGCTACGCCTTTACCAATTGCACCCATTGTGGTCCTCGCCTGTCCATCATCCGGCGTATTCCATACGACCGCGCCAACACCAGTATGGCGGTTTTCGAGCTTTGTCCACGTTGCGCCAGTGAATACCACGACCCCACCGACCGGCGCTTTCACGCCCAACCCACCGCCTGCCCCGACTGCGGTCCCGGACTCTGGCTCAGCACCGGTTCCGTCAAGCACAGCAACGAATCCCTCGCCAAAACAGGGCAGGATGATATCGCCCGCGCCGCCACCCTGCTACGACAGGGCGCCATTCTAGCCATCAAAGGCCTTGGTGGATACCACCTGGCCTGTGACGCCACCAATGCTGAGGCCATTCAGCGCCTGCGCCAACGCAAGAAGCGCCCAGCCAAACCTTTCGCCCTGATGGCCACCAATCTGGCCATGATTGAAAACTACTGCTATGTCAGCACTTCCGAGGCCGAACTGTTGCAGTCCACTGCGGCACCGGTGGTTCTGCTGAAGATGCGACACACTGACAGGCTGCCGCAAGCCATCGCCCCCGCGCAACACAACCTGGGTTTCATGCTGCCCTACTCCCCGCTACACCATCTGTTGCTGCGCGAGATGGCGCGGCCACTGGTCATGACTTCAGGCAATATCGGCGGCAACCCGCAGTGCATTGACAACGATCAGGCCGAGCGCGAATTGGCCGGCATCGCTGATGGTTTTCTACATCACAATCGCGACATTCTCAATCGTGTCGATGACTCGGTGGCCCGCGTGATCGACGGCCGGATGCGCATGCTGCGCCGAGCGCGTGGCTATGCGCCGGCCTCTCTGCCCCTGCCACAAGGTTTTGCCCACAATGTCGAGGTGCTGGCTTTCGGCGCCGAACTGAAAAATACCTTCTGCCTGCTCAAGGACGGTCAGGCAGTGCTTTCGCAGCACATGGGCGGCCTGGAAAACGCCGCTACCCTGTGTGATTACGAACACAACCTAGCGCTGTATCAGCAACTATTCTCACATCGCCCACTGTTGCTGGCTGTGGATGCTCATCCGGAATACCTTTCCGGCAAGCTCGGACGCCAGCGCGCCGAAGAGGCCGAAGAGCAGGCGTTAACACTGATTGAAGTACAGCACCACCACGCACATATCGCCAGTTGCCTGGCGGAGAACAACTGGCCGTTGCAACAAGACGACAACCGGCAAGTGCTGGGCGTCTGCCTGGACGGTCTGGGCTATGGCGATGATGGCGACCTCTGGGGTGGCGAGTTCCTGCTGACCAACTACCGTCACTGTCAGCGTGTCGGCAGCCTGCAAGCCGTGGCCATGCCCGGGGGCGCGCAGGCCATGCGCCAGCCTTGGCGCAATACCTGGGCGCAGCTGCGCCAGCTAGCGCCCTGGGTACAGTTACAAGGCCAATACCATGACTTGCCGCTGATGCGCTTCCTCGCCGACAAACCCTTGGACACCCTGGACAGCATGGTGCACAAAGGGGTGAATGCGCCACTGGCCTCTTCCTGTGGACGCCTGTTCGACGCCGTGGCTGCCGCCGTCGGCATCTGTCGCGAACAGGCGCAGTATGAAGGTCAGGCAGCCATTGAGCTTGAGGCGCTAGTCACAACGGAGCTGCTGGCGCAGCAGCATGCGCATGCTTACCCCTTTGCCATTATTGCCGATCAGAAACATATCATGGCTAACAGCCAGCCACTGCCGCGCCTGCACTCGAACAAGATGTGGCGCGCCCTGCTCAGTGACCTGCAACAAGACACGGACATCGCGGTTATTGCCGCCCGCTTTCACTTGGGACTGAGCGTGGGCATTGTCGATATGGTCGAGCACATTAACCGCCTGACAGCAACCGGCAATGGCGCAGCTTTCCAAGAAGTAGCGCTGAGCGGTGGTGTATTCCAGAACCGGGTGCTGTTCGAACAGGTCTCGCGCCAGCTTGAAGCCGCCGGTTACCACGTACTCAGTCACAGCCAGGTGCCAACCAATGACGGCGGCATCTCCCTGGGCCAGGCCGTCATTGCCCTGGCGAAACAAATGCAAGCAAACAGCAACAGCCAACGAGCCAGCTTCCCTGACCGACCGGAGAAAAGAATATGTGTTTAGGTATTCCCGGACAGATCGTCGAAATCACAGACGCCACTCAAATGCTGGCCAGAGTGGATGTTGCCGGCGTGAAGCGGCCGGTCAACCTCGCGTGTGTCGTCGACGAGGAACACCCTATAGAGCACTGCGTCGGCGACTGGGTCCTGGTGCATGTCGGCTTCGCCATGAGCAGAATCGACGAGACCGAAGCACAGAAAACCCTGGCCATACTTAATGAACTCGGCGAGATCGAGGAGGAACTCACCGCCATGAAGACCGGGCAGTCATGACAGGCAACTGTGATGAGTAAAACAGACGATCCATTACAGTCTCTTTATCCTTTTCTGCATGGCGAGGCAAAAGACACCGACGCTGAAAATGCCACGCTGCTGGAATCGGTGCGCCAGAAGGCGCAACACTCGCTGGATATCAAGCAGCGTTTTTTCACCGACAATGCACAAGCGTTGATCAATGTCGCTCACGCGGTGGCGCAGGTGTATCACCACAAAGGGCGCATCTTCACCATGGGCAACGGTGGTTCCAGCTGTGACGCGGCGCACTTTGCGGTCGAATTTCAACACCCGGTGACCACCGGTCGACCTGCGCTACCGGCGATGGCCCTATGTGTCGACACCGCAATGATTTCCGCCGTAAGTAATGATATTGGCGTCGAGCATATTTTCCTTCGCCAGATCGATGCCCATGCCCGCGCCGGTGATGGTCTGGTCGGTTTTTCCACCAGTGGTAACTCGGACAACCTGATGGCCGGATTCCGCAAGGCGCGTGAATTCGGCCTCACCACCATCGGTTTTGCCGGTGGCGATGGTGGTGACATGAAGCGCAGCGGCCTGCTGGATCACTGCTTGGTGGTGGACACCGATTCCATCCACCGCGTGCAGGAAGTGCATGTCGCCTGCTACCACATTCTCTGGGACCTGACCCATACCCTGCTGGCCGACCGACGCAGCCTGCTCGCCGATACACAAGACCGTGGAGCTGCCACCGCAGACAACGGCAATAATAACGAGGACACCACATCATGAAATATGTTGATGAATTTCGCGACCCGGAAAAGGCGCGTAAACTGATCGACCGCATCCATGCATTGCAGGATGTCATCAACGCCAGCCCAACGGAGCCACTGCAGCTGATGGAATTCTGCGGTGGCCACACTCACACCATTTTCCGTTACGGTATCGAACAGATGCTGCCCGATTGGATTGAGCTGGTGCATGGTCCGGGTTGCCCGGTCTGCGTCCTGCCCATGGGCCGGGTCGACGACTGCGTGGAACTGGCTGAGCACCCCGACGTAATCTTCACCACTTTCGGCGACGCCATGCGCGTGCCCGGCTCACGCAAAAGCCTGCTCCAGGCCAGGGCTGACGGCGCCGATATCCGCATGGTGTATTCACCGTTGGACGCACTGGCGCTGGCGCGCAAGAACCCGGATCGCCAGGTTATCTTTTTCGCCCTGGGTTTTGAGACCACCATGCCCAGCACCGCGCTGACCGTACTCCAGGCCGAGGCCGAAGACATCAAAAACTTCTCCCTGTTCTGTAACCACATCACCACCGTTCCCACCATCAAAGCAATTTTGGATTCACCGGACATGCGTATTGACGGCTTTCTCGCCCCCGGCCATGTCAGCATGGTGGTTGGCGAACAGCCTTTCAAATTCGTCACCCACAATTATGCCAAGCCAATCGTGATTACCGGTTTTGAACCGCTGGATATTCTGCAATCAATCTGGATGGTATTGCAGCAACTGACGGACAGGCGTTGCGTGGTCGAAAACCAGTACGCCCGCATCGCGCCACCGTCCGGCAACCCGCCGGGGCTGGATGCCATGAGCAAGGTATTCGAGTTGCGTGAATTCTTCGAATGGCGTGGCTTGGGATCCATCGACCACTCCGGTGTAAAAATGCGCGACGCCTACGCCCGCTTCGACGCCGAACGCAAGTTCGCTCTGCCCAATATCAAGATCGCTGATCCCAAATCCTGCCAGTGCGGCGAAGTACTCAAGGGTGTGATCCGCCCATGGGAATGCAAGGTATTCGGCGATGCCTGTACACCAGAGACGCCAATGGGCGCTCTGATGGTATCCAGCGAAGGTGCCTGCGCCGCATATTACAATTTCGGCAACCTTCCCGAACTGCTGGCTAAACGCGAACAGAAACATCAAACCGAAACAGCGAAGGAGTCAGCCGCATGAACCCTGTCCGCCCTCGACGTAAATTGCGCGCCGACACAATCACTCTGGCGCACGGCAGCGGAGGCAAGGCCATGCGCGACCTGATCGACGATGTCTTCGTTGGCGGTTTCGACAACGCACAGCTGACCGAACTGGAGGATCAGGCCCGTTTTGACCTTGCTGATCTGACCCAACTGGGTAATCGACTGGCCATGACCACGGATTGCTATGTGGTTGACCCGCTTTTCTTTCCCGGCGGCAACATCGGAAAGCTGGCGGTCACCGGCACTGTCAACGACCTTGCTGTGGGCGGCGCCCGACCACTGTACCTGAGTTGCGGCATGATCATCGAAGAAGGCCTGCCGGTTGAGGACCTACGCCGCATCGTCGCCTCAATGAAGGCCACCGCCGATACTGCCGGCGTCTGCATCGTCACAGGCGACACCAAGGTGGTGCATCGCGGCGCCGCAGACAAATTATTCATCAATACGACTGGTATCGGCGTCATTCCCGAGAATGTGGAGATACGCGCGCAGCGCGGGCAGGATGGTGACGTGGTGCTTATTAACGGCTTTATCGGAGACCATGGCGCCGCCATTGTCGACGCCCGAGGTGAGATGTCGCTGGACAACACAATCAAGACTGACTGTCAGCCATTGAATACCCTGGTGGAAGCCATGCTCGCAGTCTGCCCCGATATTCATTGCATGCGCGACGCCACCCGCGGCGGCATAGCCACCGTCCTCAACGAGTTTGCAGAGGCCAGTGGCGTGAGCATCAACATCGACGAAGCCGCACTGCCGGTACGCGACGAAGTGCACGGCATGTGTGAGATTCTCGGCCTCGACCCGCTCTATCTCGCCAACGAAGGCAAGCTGTTGGCCATCGTACCGCCTGAACGGGCCGACGCCTGCCTGCAAGCCATGCGGGCGCATCCAGCCGGGCGCGACAGCGCCATTATCGGCCATGTGTATGCCGACGAGGCAAGCCGGGTCATTTTGAAAACAGGCTTTGGCGGCAATCGTATCGTCGACATGCTGGTCGGCGAACAGTTGCCCAGAATCTGCTGACGCAAGGAGGGAAACCCTTGACAGAGACCGTAATAAAAAACACAGAGCCGACGCAAACGACATCTACGACTGTTGTCAACGAACATATTCTCACTATTGGCGACATGGACAATGAAGTACGCGTAAGTTACCTGCAGTGCTTGGAATCGTATGATGGCGACGCCCTCTGGGGACTGGCCTGCGCTTTTCGCATGCTGCAATTGGCTCAGCAACTACTTTCTGGTGAAAACCTGTGGCAGCGCCAGAAACTGTATATTGTTTCTGCTCATCCCGGCCCCGGCGGGCGCTATTGCGTCGAATACATCACTCACTGTGACAGTGCTGCTGGTCGATATTACCTGTTGCCTGCCTGCGAAAACCTGAACTGCTGCACTCGAGATATGCAATATATCTGGTGGCTCAACGATGACCAGAAAACTGTCAGAATTAGTCTGCGGAACCACTTTATCCCTGACAGCTTTTTCACACTGCTTGATCAGGTCAACAACGAACAACTGGACGCAGCAGAAAAAGCGACCGTCTGCCATGCCTTTAACGTGGCCAAACAATCGCTAGCCAAATCCATCTGGCAATACCCGGTTCACGAGATTTTTTCCTGCAGCATACGGAACGAACATCTGGCGCCGGGCAAGCTGCCCGCCACCACTTGATCAGGGGAGAAATCCGCATGTTATTCAGTCTACTCATTATCGGCTTTCTACTGGGAATGCGCCACGCGCTCGAAGCCGACCATGTCGCCGCCGTTGCCAGCCTTGCAACGCGAAGCAGCAGTATACGGCAGACCGCCATGCACGGCGCGTTCTGGGGTATCGGTCATACCCTTACCTTGTTCATTTTTGGTTCCGTGGTGCTACTGATGGATACCATGATATCCGAACAATTGGCCGGTTTCCTTGAATTCACCGTCGGCATCATGCTGATTGTTCTGGGTTGTGATGTCTTGTGGCGTCTGTACCGAGAGCGCATTCACTTTCATGTACACAGTCACAACAACATACGGCATTTCCACGCGCACTCCCATGCCGGGGAAGGCAGCCACCGGGAAAGCCGGCACCAACACAAGCACCACCAGTATGGCCGCGCCCTGTTTGTTGGCCTGATGCATGGCATGGCTGGCTCTGCCGCACTCATTGTGCTTACCTTACAAACGGTGCAGTCAACCGCCACCGGTCTGCTGTATATTCTACTCTTCGGCATCGGCTCTATTGCCGGGATGGCGCTGCTGTCCACCATTATCGCTATACCCATGCGCTATTCCTCACAACGCCTCACCTGGATATACAACAGCCTACACAGCCTGGTTGGCGTGATCACCATCAGCATCGGCAGCCTGACGGTGATAAACTATCTCGACACCATTTGAAACTACAAAACTGGTTCTTCGTAGATTCGTGTGAAGCCTAAGGCGCCATATCTAGGCCACCGCAGTAAAACAGGATGCTGTTTCTGAATCCTGCAAAGGATCGATAACCTCGCGCATTGGCTTTGATCGTCTGAATCTTGGAGTTCAACCCTTCAGCCACAGGATTACTGATTCGGTGTTTGAAATAGGTCAGAATATTCGGCAAATGGTCCTTGATCATTTTCGCCTTTTTCTTGATCGGTGTCAGGCGACTGCGTATGGCCCGGGCATACCAGCGGTCGAAATGCCGTTTGGCCCAGCCCGCATAGCGGTAATCCCAGAAACCACGAAACATCTCCTTGA
>NZ_JBHNMF010000014.1:0-22887 GCF_048562965.1 Thiolapillus sp.
GTTTTGCCATTTCCGGATAGTCTGTGGTGTAACATTGTATTGCTTGGCAAGATCCACCTGTTTACGATCACGTTGAGCCTTGATCTCAGCACGCAGCTTTGGTGTTGTACGGGCTTGTGGATGGATAACCATGGCGTTATGCTTCCTCCAGGTTTTGCGTGAGCCAGTCGTTCAATATCTGGCGGGTTCGGAACAAAGGATAGCTCCTTTTTGGAATATAATCACATGGTACCCGACATCATCGCCGATGCCGGTCATTCTGCAGCAGAACCCGCTACCCGGGCCGCGCTGGTGGAGGCCACGGACCGCTTTGCCGACCTGTTGTCATGATCGGTCTGCTGCAGCGCGTCACCCGGGCTTCCGTGGAAGTCGATGGTGAGATCATTGGGGAAATCGGCAGGGGGCTACTGGTGCTCATCGGCGTGCAGCGTGATGATAGTGAGCAGCGTGCGGACAGGTTGCTGGAACGCATGCTCGGCTATCGCGTATTTCCTGATGATGCCGGTAAAATGAACCGCAGCCTGCGAGATATCCGGGGCGGGCTGCTGCTGGTTCCCCAGTTCACGCTGCCTGCAGATACCCGCAAAGGCACGCGCCCGGGATTTTCCACCGCTGCTGCGCCGGAAGAAGGAAAACGGCTGTTTCAGCATTTTCTGCAGCAGGCGGAGCAATCTCATTCGCCCGTGGCGAGCGGGCGTTTTGGTGTCGACATGCAGGTGTCCCTGGTCAATGACGGTCCGGTGACTTTCTGGCTGGAAACCTGAAGCGTGGTGCCTGCTTTTTACAGATGTAGTCCTGCAGTAAAGACAGGGTGCTGCTCCAGCAGTGCCGTCCTGATCCCAAAATGCACTTATTTGGTTGAATTTGCGACGAAAGTGGTGCATAAATACCGCTATTGGTAACAAAAACCGGAAAATTTATGCGCTGGCTGAGTATGTTGTTGATTGGATTGCTGCCCGCCCTGGTGGCGGCAAAGACGCTGGAAGGCGTCGATCTGCCGGAGCAGGTGCCGGTAGAAGGCAGGAACCTGGTGCTCAACGGCGCCGGCATACGGGAGAAATTCTTCTTCGATATCTATGTGGCAGCGCTTTATCTGCCTGCCAGAATGTCAGATGCCGCCAGGATTCTGCAGACGGATCAGCCCTGGCGTGTGACCATGAATTTCCTGTATTCCGAGGTGGACAAGAAAAAGCTGGATGATGGCTGGGAGGAAGGTTTCGAGGAGAATGTTCCGTCAGCCGGCCTGACCGCTCTCAGGGAAAGGCTGGAGCAGTTCAAGGCCATGTTCCCCACGCTGCACAAGGGAGATGAAGCGGTGCTCACCTATCTGCCCGGAAAGGGTGTTTCCGTCACTATCAGGGGTGAACAGAAGGGGGTTGTCCCGGGAGCGGATTTCGCGCGTGCCCTGTTGAGCGTCTGGCTGGGAAAGGAGCCGGTCACGGGAAAACTGAAAAAAGGCATTGCTGGGAGGCCGCTGAGGCGGAAGATCAAGTGAAGAGCAGCCATACTGAACAGCGCAGTGAACTGAACGAGGTTGACCTGGACGCAGTTTCCCAGGAGTCTGCCCGCCAGGAGCTCGACGAATATCTCGAGTCCATCAAAGAGCGGGAGAAAGGCCTGAAAGCCATGGAATCGGCGCAGCAGGATCTGGAGGATCAGCTCGAAGATGCCAATACCGAAGTGGACCGTCTGCGTCGCGAACTGGACAAGGCACAGGTGGAAGCAGAGGAATCGGAATACCTGCGCCAGGAAACGGAAAACGCACGAAAGCAGCTGGAAAATACGCTCTACTCCATGCAGGAAGGGGTGGAGAACTCCAAGGTTACGGATTTGCGCGACGAACGCATGCATCGCCGGCAAGGTGTACTGGGGATCGATGCGGTAACGCGGGGTCCGTTCGTCAAAGGCATGTTCACCGGAGCGTTGCTCGGCGGCATGGCCATGTTGCTGGCACTGGAAATCTTTGCGCTGTTCAACGACAAGGGCGAACTCATTTCCCTGCTCCTGAACAGCGCCAGCGGCTGAGCCCAACCCTGCGCAGGCAGTTCCTTTCATGTCGAGCATACTGGCGGTGGGTATCGCCACCCTGGATATCGTCAATACCCTGGCGTCTTACCCCCGAGAAGACGAAGAAGTGCGTGCGCTGGCACAAAGCCGGGTGCGTGGCGGCAATGCCACAAACACCCTGGTGATCCTCAGTCAGCTGGGGCATCACTGCAGCTGGGCCGGGGTGTTGCCCCGGGAGCCGGATTCACAGGTGGTCCTGGATGATCTCGACAGGTACCGGGTGGATATCACTGCAGTGCAGCGTCCCGTATCCGGAAAACTCCCCACCTCCTATATTTCGCTCAGCGCGGAGACCGGCAGCCGCACCATCGTGCATTACCGGGATCTTCCCGAATATGATTTCGATGTTTTCGATGCGCTGGACCTCAGCCGCTATGACTGGCTGCATTTCGAGGGACGCAACATCGGGGAACTCGGCAGCATGCTGGAGAAAGCGCGTCAGGCAGGTGTTCCCTGTTCCCTCGAAGCGGAAAAGCCCCGGGAGGGCATAGAGAACCTGTTCGATCTGCCCGATGTGCTGCTGTTCTCCCGTGCCTACGTGCGCCAGAAAGGCTTTCAAGCGTGTCTTCGGCCTCGTGATAGATTTTGGGACATCCCAGTCCCCAAAATCGACTCGGCCTTTGACAACCTATTTGTGCCCCAGCCGTCCTGGTCACCAAGCACTACGCAACAACTTCGCAAGCTCGTTGCTGCTCCGTACTTGGCTCCCATATGACTGGACGCCGCGTTCGGAGGCCTACTTTGTTTTCCCTCTGGCGCAAGGCACGCCGGGAAAACAGTGCGGCCTCGCGGCTACTGGGGTCTACCAGCCTTCGCTTCGCTCTCCATGGCTGGCAGCGCAGGATGCCGGGAAATTTCTGGCTTCCCGAAACTGGCGTCAGCCTGTATTTCTCGCCTGGGGCGCCGCCGGTGCCTGGTGCAGGATACCCGGTGGCGAAATCATGCATGCGCCGGCACCAGAGGTTGCCGTGGCAGACAGCCTGGGGGCGGGTGACGTGTTCAATGCCGGCATCATCGATGCCCTGCTGCGAAAGTCTTCCCCCGAACAAAGCCTGCATCATGCGGTGCGCCTGGCCGCGGCCAAATGCACCCGGCCGGGGCTGGTGATATGAGCGCGCGGGCGATCTGCAAGTTGTCGGATCTGAAAGATAAAGATGCCAGGGGTTACCGCCTGGTTCTCGATGATGGTGGTGAGTTTTCTCTCATC
Source organism: Thiolapillus sp. (assembly GCF_048562965.1). Lineage (NCBI taxonomy): Bacteria > Pseudomonadati > Pseudomonadota > Gammaproteobacteria > Chromatiales > Sedimenticolaceae > Thiolapillus > Thiolapillus sp. Next base: position 3,275 of record NZ_JBHNMF010000014.1, read on the forward strand.
GTCGTGCGTGAAGGAGACTTGGTTTTCGTCTACCGCAACCGCTGCCCCCATACGGGGATCAACCTGGAATGGCAGCCGGACCGGTTCTTCGACCTGGGTGGTGCCTTCCTGCAATGCGCCACTCATGGTGCGCTGTTCCGTCTCGAGGACGGCTACTGCGTGCGTGGCCCCTGTGCCGGGGACAGCCTGGAATCCGTCTCCGCCTGGGTTATCGAGGGCCAGGTGGTCGTGGACGCATGAGCCGCCTGGGGCCGAATTTTTTTCGCCGGGATGCCGTCACCGTTGCCCGGGATCTGCTGGGGAAGCGCCTGCTGCGCAGCTACCGCGGCGATACCCTGGCGGGGCTGATCATCGAGACCGAAGCCTACCTGGGTGAGGAAGACACCGCCTGTCACGCCTCGAAGGGCTGCACCGCCCGCACCCGGGTCATGTATGGCCTGGCCGGGCATTACTACGTCTATCTCATTTATGGCATGTATCACATGCTCAACATCGTTACCGGGGATGAAGGGCATCCGCAGGCCGTCCTCATACGCGCCCTGCGGCCCCTTCGGGGGCTGGAGCTCATGCGGGAACTACGTGGCGGCGTGACTGACAAACATCTCTGCAACGGCCCCGGCAAGCTGTGCCAGGCTCTGGCCATCGACAGGTCACTCAATGAAATGGCAGTGGATGGAGATCAGCTGTGGCTGGAAGATGGGCCGAAGGTGGATGAAAAAGCTGTTCTCGCCGGACCACGGGTAGGTATCGGCTACGCCAGCCTGAAAGACCGGGAAAGACCCTGGCGTTTTGTCTTGCAACCTACCCCCTGAACCGTAGGTTGGGCTTCAGCCCAACGGACGAAGGGTCGGATTGAAATCCGACCCACAAGAACTACAGGGGGTCGAACTTCCCCATGAGCTCTTCAGATCCAGTCCCTGGGCTTTAAAAATACCTCATACAGCACCCCCTCTGGTGTGCCCGGCTCCGGCTGCCAGTCATAGCGCCAGCTGACCAGCGGGGGCAGGGACATGAGAATGGATTCAGTGTGCCCGCCGGACTGCAGGCCGAACAGGGTGCCCCGGTCGTAGACCAGATTGAATTCCACGTAGCGGCCGCGGCGGTAGAGCTGGAAGTTCCTTTCTCTTTCACCAAAAGGCGTATCCTTGCGTTTTTCCACGATGGGCAGGTAGGCATCCAGGTAGCTGTCACCCACAGACTGCATGAATGCGAAGCTTCGTTCGAACCCCCACTGATTCAGGTCGTCGAAGAACAGGCCGCCGATACCCCGGGGTTCGTTGCGGTGTTTCAGGAAGAAGTATTCATCACACCATTGCTTGTAGCGGGGATAGATATCCGGGCCAAAGGGTTCGCAGGCGGCCTTTGCCGTGCGGTGCCAGTGAACAGCGTCTTCCTCGAAGCAGTAATAAGGGGTGAGATCATAGCCGCCGCCGAACCACCACACCGGATCCTCGCCGGGTTTTTCCGCGATGAAGAAGCGCACGTTGGCATGGGAGGTGGGCACGTAGGGATTGCGGGGATGGATGACGAGGGAGACGCCCAGGGCCTCGAAGCTGCGGCCGGCCAGTTCCGGACGGGCGGCCGTGGCAGAGCCGGGCAGCCGGCCGCCATGGACATGGGAGAAGTTCACGCCCGCCTTCTCGAAAACCCGGCCTTCCTCCAGTACACGGGAACGCCCGCCACCGCCGCCATCCCGTTCCCAGCTGTCCTGGATGAAGCCTTCGCCACCATCAGCCGTGCCCAGTTGATCACAGATGTGTTCCTGTAGCCGCAGCAGATAGTCTTTGACGGTCTGGATCCGGGGGCTGTCTTTGCTCATGGGCGTATCACCTTGCCGGTAAGGGCGTTTCTGATGCGTGTGGGTTGCTGCTCGGGACCGGTGCTTCCGTGGAGAATATCGTCCGTTCCCGGGCAGCGCAAGCGCACCTGGAGTGGGGTCTTTGCCGGCTGTTTGCCGCTCAGGTTGGCGCTGGTGGAAACGATGGCGCCACCGAAGGTCCTGCACAGCCCAGCCGCCACAGGGTGGGCGGTGACTCTCAGGGCGATGCTGTTTCGGCCACCGGTGAGCCAGCCGGGTGTGTTTTTTGACGTAGGCAGCAGCCAGGTGTGGGGGCCGGGCCAGCTTTCCATTGCGGTATCCAGCTTTTCCCGCGGCAGGTCACCCATATAGGGGATCAGCTGTTCGAAGCGCTCGGCGATGAGGATCAGCCCCTTGGACAGCGGGCGCTGCTTGAGGGTCAGCAGACGGTCTACCGCTTTTCGGTTCAGCGGGTCACAGCCCAAGCCGTAGATGGCCTCGGTGGGATAGGCGACGATGCCCCCCTGGCGCAGGCAATGCGCTGCCTGGCGCAGACGGAATGCGCTGCCCGCCACTGCTGTCAGCTTTCTTCGCCCTTGTCGGCTGATGCCGGCTCTTCATAGGGCTCGGCGAAGGAACAGTCGGGTTGGGGACAGACTTTTTCCGTGCCGCGGCGCTTGGTGGTCTTGATGGTGAGCACCGGCCAGCCACACTGGGGGCAGGGCTCGTTCACCGGCTCGTTCCAGATGGCATAGTCGCACTTGGGATAGGTGGAGCAGGAATAGAAGATCTTGCCCCGGCGCGACTTGCGCTGCATGAGGGTGCCCTTGTTGCACTTGGGACAGGGCACGCCGGTATCTTTCGGTTTTTCCAGGGGCTCGATATAGCGGCATTTGGGATAGCCGGAGCAGCCGATGAACTTGCCGTAGCGGCCGCGTTTGAAGATCAGAGGGGAGCCGCATTCCGGGCAGTCCCGGCCCACTTCCTGGGGCTGTTCCGCCTCGGCCTTGTCGGCGTTCAGATCCCGCGTGTAGTCGCACTCGGGGTAGTTGGTGCAGCCGATGAAGCGCCCGTGGCGGCCCAGGCGTATGGATAATGGGCTGTCGCACTTGGGACATTTCTCGTCCATCTTTTCCTGGGTGACGTCTGAGCGCTGCACGTTTTCCAGGGTGTGGTCGATGCGTTCCTTGAAGGGCTTCCAGAATTTTTCCAGCAGGGGAACCCATTCCTCCTCACCGCGGGCCACGGCATCCAGCTCGTCTTCGAGCTTGGCGGTGAAGTCGTAGTCCACGTACTGGGTGAAGTAGTTGGTGAGAAACTTGTTCACCACCCGGCCCACGTCCGTGGGATAGAAGCGCTTCTTCTCCAGCTCCACGTATTCGCGGTCCTGGAGAGTGGAGATGATGCTGGCATAGGTGGAGGGCCGGCCGATGCCATGCTCTTCCAGGGCTTTTACCAGGCTGGCCTCGCTGTAGCGTGGCGGCGGCTCGGTAAAGTGCTGTTCGGGACGGATGGCCAGCAGGTCCACCTGCTCGCCTTCCTTGAGGAGGGGCAGCATCTTCTCGTCGCTGTCCTTGGCCTTCTTGTCGTCCTGGCCTTCCTGGTACACGGCCATGAAGCCGGGGTTGACGATGGTGGAGCCGTTGGCGCGGAACAGGTTGCCTTCGCCGGCGGCCAGGTCCGCCGCCACGGTGTGCAGGGTGGCATGCACCATCTGGCTGGCCAGGGTGCGCTTCCAGATCAGGTCGTAGAGCCTGGCCTGTTCCTTGCTCAGGTACTTGGTGAGATCCTTCGGGTGATAAAGGATGGAAGTCGGGCGGATGGCCTCGTGGGCTTCCTGGGCGTTCTTGGACTTGGTCTTGAACACCCGGGGCTTGTCCGGCACCTGCTCCTTGCCGTACTTGTCGGCGATATAGCCGCGGATCTCGTCAACGGCCTCGTTGGCCAGGGTTACGGAGTCGGTACGCATGTAGGTGATCAGACCCACGGCGCCATTGCCGATGTCCACGCCTTCATACAGTTGCTGGGCCACGCGCATGGTGCGGTTGGTGGTGAAGCCCAGCTTGCGCGCCGCTTCCTGTTGCAGGGTGGAGGTGGTGAAGGGCGCTGCCGGGTTGCGCCGGCGCTGCTTCTTGGTGACCTTGACCACATCCAGCTTGCCGCCGGCCTTTTCCAGGAGGGTCTTTTCGACTTCCCGGGCCTGTTTTTCCTCGGTGATGGTGAACTGCTCCACCTTGTCGCCACCGTACTGGGCCAGCTTGGCCTTGAATTCGGCGCCTTCCTTCTTGAGGTCGGCTTCCACGGTCCAGTACTCGCGGCTCTTGAAGGCTTCGATCTCTTCCTCGCGCTCGACGATCATGCGCAGGGCGGGGCTTTGCACCCGTCCGGCGGACAGGCCGCGGCGGATCTTCTTCCACAGCAGGGGAGACAGGTTGAAACCTACCAGGTAGTCCAGGGCGCGCCGCGCCTGCTGGGCATTGACCAGATCCATGGACAGTTCCCGGGGATGGGCGATGGCGTCCTGCACGGCCTTCTTTGTGATCTCGTTGAACACCACCCGGTGCACGGGCTTGCCCTTGAGGTATTTGCGGTTCTTCAGCAGCTCATACAGATGCCAGGAGATGGCTTCACCTTCGCGGTCCGGGTCAGTCGCCAGGTACAGGGCGTCGGTGTTCTTGAGTTTGCTGGAGATGGCCTTGACGTGCTTGTCGTTGCGCTCGATGGGCTGGTACTTCATCTGGAAATCGTGCTCGGTATCCACAGCGCCTTCTTTGGGTACCAGGTCGCGTACGTGTCCGTAGGAGGCGAGTACCTCGAAGTCCTTGCCAAGATATTTCTTGATGGTCTTGGCCTTGGCCGGTGATTCAACGATTACCAGATTCATAATATTCCATAGTCAAACGCCCGCTGTTGCGGGCGTGGGCAATTTTAAGTGCCTGAGGCGGGGTGTTGTCAAGAATCAGTGCAGGACGTCCGGGTTGCCGTTGTAGATCAGCTCTTCCATCAGTGCAAAGGCACTTTCCTGTCCCGGCTGGTTGAGCAGCACCAGCAACACGATCCATTTTACATCGTCGGCTTCCAGGTCTGGCGTGTCCAGCGCCATGGCGCGTTCGATGACCAGTTCCCGGCTGACGGGGTCCAATAGGCCCGATTGTTCCAGGTAGAGCAACATGCCCCGGGTTTCCAGGTCGATGCGCTGCTGTTCCGAGGCGGTAAAGATGCGTGAGGACTGGCGAGTGCTGGAAGCGGCTTCCGTGATGGCGCCCTGCCGCCAGGCCAGCTCGTCCAGCCAGTCGAAGGCCTTGCGTATTTCCTCTATTTCGAAGCCGGCCTTGGACAGTTCCTCTTCCAGAAGGATCTGGTCCTGGGGCTGGCTTTCAGTGTCCATGTAGTTTTCGTAGATGAAAATGAGGACATCGATAAGATTTTCGTTCACGGATTCGTTTCCAGGTTGGCGGATGGAGGATATCAGCCTGTTGCATCTGATTTGATACGGACAAACAAGCCGCCCGATTCAGATGATACACGGCCTTCCATTTCCAGCAATAGTAACATGGAGGAGACCGCTTCGGGGGCCAGACCCGTTCTTTCCACCAGGGTATCCGTGGGCACGGGATCATATCCCATGGCATCAAGGAGTTGCCGGTGCTCACTATCCTCCGGGGGAGTGGATACGCCGGTATTTGTGTCGACAGGGGATGTGGGTTCAGCCAGAAACTGCTGCAGTTTCGGCGCCAGTTCCTCCAGCACGTCGGAAGCGGTTTCCACCAGTTTGGCGCCTTCGCGAATCAGGCGGTGACAGCCCCTGGCCAGCGGGTTGTGGATGGAGCCGGGGATGGCGAACACTTCGCGGTTGTGTTCGCCGGCCAGTCTGGCTGTGATCAGGGAGCCGCTCTTCAGTGCGGCCTCCACGACCAGCACGCCCAGGGAAAGGCCGCTGATGATGCGGTTGCGCCGGGGAAAATGCCCGCGTCTGGGGCTGGTGCCCGGGGGGAACTCGGAGATCAGAGCGCCGTTGTCCGCAATCTCGTGGGCCAGTTCTCTGTTGCTGGCGGGGTAAACCCGGTCCAGCCCGGTCGCCATGACAGCGAGGGTGGGGCCGCCGCCAGACAGGGCTCCGCGGTGACTGGCGGCGTCGATACCCAGGGCCAGGCCGCTGGTAACGGCAATGCCGCTGCGGGCAAAGTGGCGGGCGAATTCCCGGGCGGTCTGTTCACCACCCCGGCTGGGATTGCGGCTGCCCACCATGGCGATCTGCGGTGTATTCAGGCTGGAAAGCCGACCGAGAACGAACAGCCCCAAAGGCGCGTCCGCCAGGTCTGCCAGGGCTTCCGGGTAGCGGGGGGAGGTCAGCGGTATGAAATGGCAGTCCGGAGATTCCAGCCATTGCTGGTCCGTATCCACCTGTTCCCAGTCGGGATTTCGCAACAGGCTGCGCAGGCGCTCGCTGAGCTGTGGAGGGGGTTGCTGCAGCATTTCCCGTGGCGTCACGCCACCGCGCAGCAGGGGGTTGAGCGTTGCAGGACCAATGCCCGGCAGGCGTATCAACGCCAGCCAGGCACGCAGTTCCTGTTCGGAAAGGTCAGGGATTGACGATGCGGTCGTGGACATGCATGGCGCGTTTGGCATGCATGATGATGCCGAAGCTCACGCGGTCATAACTGCGGAATACCATCAGCAGGCCTGCTGCCTCATCGGGCAGGGTGACCGTTTCCCAGCGGGATTTTTTCTCCCAGCCATCCCCTTCTACTTCGTGGATGAGCAGCCGGTCGTCAATGTACTCGGCGACATCGGGGATCAGATTGCGTGCATTGCGCGCCACGTGATCGGGGATGGTCTCGCCGCGGTTGTTCACCTGCAGTACGGTGCCTGTATCGATACCGTCGTTGAGGCCGCGGTCCAGCACCACCAGATCGTACTGGCCGATCTGGGTGAAGCCGTTGAGCATGGCGATAATATTGCCTTTCACTTCCTGCTCGGGCTCGTGGGGGTAGAAATCCGTAGCCATGACTTCCGGTTCGGTGGGAATTACGCGATCGCCGACCAGTACTTCGGTCTTGGTGGCGTCGAGGAGCACGGTGGCAGGATCGCCAGTGCGTTGCAGGGTGCCGATGCCGGTGAGCAGGGCCTCGTAGCCCAGTACTTCGCCGGTGTCACCGTCCTTGTAGGCGGGGCCGGCGCGCAGGATATCGAATTTTTTATTGTCCCAGGTGGGAATGTCTCGCACATAGATGCGCTGGCCCGCGCCACCCGCCAGGTGCTCATCGGCAAAGGCGACCAGGTAGGGCTCGTGCTCCAGCTCGTTCTTGTCGACCACCAGCGGGCGGGTCAGGAAAGGTGCAATGGCGTCGATGGGTACAGCAGGGATGGCTCTGCCCAGTGGGTTGGAGCGGATGCCGGGTGACAGCTTGAGGGGGCCATAGCTGGCGACACGCAGACGGGGTTTGCCGTCGATATAGACCAGCTCCAGCTCATCGCCGGGGTAGATCAGATGGGGGTTCTTTATCTGGGGATTGACCTGCCAGATTTCCGGCCACAGCCAGGGCTTGCGCAGGAATCTCGCGGATATGTCCCAGAGGGTATCGCCTTTCTTGACCACATATCGATCAGGGTGTTTTGGATTGATGAGATCATCTGCTGCCAGAACGATACCGCTGATACCGGCAATCAGTAATGCGGTGAGAAAAAGACGGCTGATTCTTTTCATTGGGCTTCCCTTGTTTGGTTTGTTGCCTGAGGAGCTGTCGAGGCAGTCACGGGCAGGTTTGCCAGGTTCGTTGCACCCCGGTGCAGTTGTGCACGCGGGTATGCCAAAACCTCGATCACCTGTTCCGCCCTGATTCTCTGGAGCCCCCTTGATGCTAATGCGGCATTTTCGCCATTCTTCACGATAATCAATGCTATCGTCAAATACTTGCTTCATGTTTATGCCATAATAATCCATGGCATGCACATTCGGATCGAGACACATAAGCCACAGCGGCCTGCGTGTATCGTCGCGATCCTGATTTTCTCCCGAACCCAGGCGCGCGTGTTGTATACCAATCCTGAACACTGATCCCCGGATTGTCCTGGATGATCTTCAAATATAGAATGATTGGCAACAAATCTTCCACCTACTATAGAACTTATTTGTAATCATGGCGATACTGGATATTCTTAAATTTCCTGATGCGCGTCTCAGAAATAGCGCAAAACCGGTCGATAATGTGGATAAATCGGTGCAGAAGCTGGCAGACGACATGCTGGAGACCATGTATGAAGCACCGGGCATCGGTCTGGCCGCCACCCAGGTCGGCGTGTCCCGCCAGGTGGTTGTCATCGATATTTCCGAGGAGCGGGACGATCCTCTGGTGCTGATCAATCCCGAGATTCTTGAGGCGACCGGGGAAGAGGAAATGGAGGAAGGCTGTTTGTCCGTGCCAGGCTATTTCGACAAGGTCAAGCGTGCCGAAAAGGTCAGGCTGAAGGCGCTGGACCGGGAAGGCAACGAGTTTGTCCGTGATCTGGACGGCCTGCTGGCGGTATGTGTGCAGCATGAGATCGACCATTTGTATGGCAAGCTGTTCGTGGATTATCTCTCCAGGCTCAAGCGTGAGCGCATCCGCAAGAAGCTGGAAAAGGAAGCGCGGCTGGAAAGCGCTACGCCAAAGAAATCCGCCAAGAAAGTCATCTAGATGAGTAAATCCTTACGCATCGTATTTGCGGGGACACCGGGTTTTTCCGTGCCTCCGCTACAGGCGCTGCTCAAATCCGGTCATGATGTCGTGGCAGTATATACCCAGCCCGACCGGCCCTCGGGGCGGGGCCGCAAACTGCTGCCGGGGCCGGTCAAATCCCAGGCGCTGGATGCCGGCATCCCCGTGCATCAGCCCACCAGTCTGAAGGACGAAGCCGAAGTGCAGATTCTGCGCGAGCTGCAGCCGGATCTGATGGTGGTCGTTGCCTACGGTCTGCTCTTGCCGGAAAGCGTACTGCGTGTACCGCGTCTGGGCTGTGTGAATATTCACGCCTCGATCCTGCCGCGCTGGCGCGGAGCGGCGCCCATTCAGCGCGCCATACAGGCGGGTGACCCAGAGAGTGGTGTCAGCATCATGCGTATGGACAAGGGACTGGATACCGGACCCGTCTACCTCACCAGGATCATCCCCCTGGCTGCAGATGAAACCGGCGGCAGCCTGCATGACCGGCTGTCCCAGCTTGGTGCGCAAGCACTGATAGAGGCGCTGCCAGGCATTGCCGACGGTTCTCTGCAGCCAGTGGTGCAGGAAGAAGCAGAAGCGACTTACGCAGCCAAGCTGGAGAAGAAGGAGGCGCAGATCGACTGGAACCGGCCCGCGGAGGAAATCGAGCGCCAGGTGCGTGCCTTCAATCCCTGGCCTGTGGCTTTCACACCTTATGAGAATGCCAATCTGCGTATCTGGAATGCCCATGCCATCGACGGCATGACCGCCGAGCCCGGCACCGTCATGTCCGCCACCCGGGAGGGTGTGGACGTGTCCACGGGAAAAGGTCTGCTGCGCATCACCCGGTTGCAGATGCCTGGCAAGCGGGCCATGGACGCTCAGGATTTCATCAACTCCCAGCATATACAGGGGATGCTGCTTGGCTAAGCCCCCGACCGATCCGTATCGGCGCAAGTCCGGCAAGACAGGGTCAGGCAACAGCGGTGCGTTTCTCAGAAGCCGCGCTGCGCTGGTGCTGGCCAGCGTTTTCAACGGTCAGTTACTCACGGAAGCACTAAGCGAATACCAGCAACAGGTGGAAGAGCGTGACCGGGGGCTGCTGGCAGAGCTGGCCTATGGCGTCTGCCGGGATTACTTTTTGCTCCAGGCCGTAGTTTCCCGCCTGTTCAGACATTCCCCGAAACAGAAGGATCAGGATATCCGCGCCCTGGTGTTGTCCGGCCTGTATCAGTTGCTTTCCACCCGCATCCCGGCGCATGCCGCCATCGGGGAAAGTGCCGGTGCGGCGAAAGTGCTGAAGAAGAAATGGGCCGTGGCCCTGGTCAATGGCGTGCTGCGCCGCTTTCAGCGTGAACGGGAGCAGATACTCGAACAGGTCACCGCTGAGAATTCTTCCGAAGTGCGTTACAACCAGCCCACCTGGCTGGTGGATGCCCTGTTCCGGGCCTGGCGTGATCAGGCAGAGGATGTTCTTAAAGGCCTGCAGCAGCGTCCGCCCTTTATCCTGCGAGTGAACCTGCAGCGTTACAGTTTGTCCGAATACGTATCGCTGCTCACAGGCGAGGGCCTGTTGAGCAGACCGGTAGCGGGAGTGGCATCAGCACTGATGCTGGAAAAACCGGTGGCGGTATCACGGCTGCCGGGATTTGCCGAAGGTGCGGTTTCCGTTCAGGATGCCGGTGCGCAGATGGGGGCCTTTCTGCTCGATGCCCGGCCAGGTATGAAAGTGCTGGATGCCTGCGCCGCGCCCGGTGGAAAAACCGGCCACTTGCTGGAACACACGCCGGCGCTGGATCTGACCGCGATGGATGTGGATGAAAAACGGCTGCAGCGGGTGGAAGAAAACATGCAGCGCCTGGGCTTCAGTCCTGAACTGGTCGTGGGAGATGCTTCCGATCCTCAGGGCGTCTGGAGCGAGGGGGGGTATGATCGTATCCTGGTCGATGCGCCCTGTACGGCCACGGGGGTCATCCGGCGGCACCCCGACATCAAGTTGCTGCGCAGGCCGGCTGACGTGGATGCGCTGGTGCAGCGGCAGAAAGCCATCCTGGCAGCCCAGTGGTCTTTGCTCAGGCCAGGTGGCAGAATGCTGTATGCCACCTGTTCCCTGCTGCCGCAGGAAAACGATGAACAGATCAGTGGTTTTTTATTGAAACACGGTGATGCAAGGGCTGTTATGCTTGCATCCCGCAGGGGCATCCGCACCCTGCATGGCCTGCAGTTGTTGCCGGATACGCTGGAGACAGATGGTTTTTATTACGCATTGTTGGAAAAGCAGGAAGTTTGAGATGTCGCTGCGGGCCAGCCTGCTTGCGTTCTGCGTGCTGTTTCTGGGTACCGCACATGCTGCCAGCATTTCCTACCGGGCTGTGGCCATCGGCGAGGAAGACGGCTGGATCGTGCTGGATCTGCTGCAGAGCTACAAGCTCAGTGACACTATGGAAGAAGCGCTGCAGAATGGCGTTCCTCTGACTTTTGAAACCGAGGTGGTCATCGACCCTGAAGATGCCGCCTTCTGGCGCAGCGCACTGGCCAGGAAACTGATCCGCAGGCAATTGCGGTTTCACCCGCTGGCGGAAGAATACGAAGTGCGTGACGTGGAGACCGGGGCAACCCGGCGTTTCGCCACCCAGGATGCCGCCCTGCTGGCTCTGGGTGAACTCAAGGCGAAAAAGATCATTCCTGCCAGGGCGCTCCGCAAGGGCGTTTTCTATCTAGTAAAGATACAGACCATCCACGATATCGGTTCCCTGCCTTTGCCCCTGCGCCCGCGGGCCTATCTGTCGCCCAGCTGGCATCTGAGCAGCAAGGTATATGAATGGCGGCTGCAGCCCTGAAAAGCTGGCGCTCCGGAGCCTGGGCCGTTGCACTGCTCCTGCTGCTCCTGCTGCTCCTGTTGTTTGCGCTGCATTTTCTCAGCGGTGCGGTACTCAAATCCGAAGAACTGAGCCGCTGGTTCATCCCCTTGCTGGTGTTCATCGTCATCGGACTGGTGACCCTGTCCATCGTTGTGGCGGTGAACCTGGTGCGGCTGCTGCGCGACTACCGCCGCAACGAGGCCGGCGCCCGTTTCATGGCGCGTATGGTGGTGATGTTCGTGCTGCTGGGTATCGCTCCCGTCGGCATCGTTTACTACTACTCCCTGCAGTTTCTCATGCAGGGCATCGACAGCTGGTTCAATGTGCAGATCGATTCCGCCATGGCCGACGCCCTGGAGCTGAACCAGGCCACGCTGAACATGAACAAGCGCCTGCTGCTGCGCTACACGGAACAGATGCTGGAGAACATCGACGACAGCTCCCAGACTGCCCTGACCCTGACTTTGAGCGACCTTCGCACCCGTTCGGGAGCGACGGAAGTGGCCCTGGCCACGCCCCAGGGGGAGATACTGGCCTCCAGCCACGTAAACCCGGAAGTGCTGGTTCCCAGTACGCCTGACCCCCTGATCCTGCAACAGGTGGTGAGCGGCAAGAACTATGTGCAGTTCATGACCTACGGTGAATCGGGAGAGCTGTATATCCGCGCCCTGGTGGCCGACCTGTCCCGGGGGCTGGTGTTTCAGGCCGTTTTTCCCACTTCCGAACGCATCAGCGAGCTGAGTGAGAACGTGCAGAGCGCCTATGCCGCCTACCGGCAGCGGGCCTACCTGCGCGAATCCATCAAGTTCAGTTTTATCCTGGCCCTGTCGCTGGTGCTGCTGGTGAGTGTCTTTGCCGCTGCCTGGGCCGCCTTTTATACCTCCCGGCGCATGGTCGCGCCGATTCAGGCTATCGCCGAGGGTACGCGGGCCATCGCTGACGGTGAACTGGACGGCCAGATTCCGGTACCCCGCTATCACGATGAACTGGGTTTCCTGGTAGCTTCCTTCAACGCCATGACCCGGCGGCTCGCCCAGGCGCGGGACGTCGCTGAGCAGAGCAAGCGGGCGCTGGAATTTCAGCGGGAGTATCTGGAGGCAGTGCTGCACCACCTGTCCACCGGGGTGGTTGCCCTGGATGCCAAAGGCAACCTGCGTACCGCCAACCGTGCGGCGGAGCAGATTCTTGGCGCGGACGTGACACGCTACGAGGGACAGCCGTTCGCCAATCTAGCGCGGGACTATCCTGAACTGGAAGCCCTGGTCGGGATGGTCAGTAACGCTATCGATGCCGGAGAGCAGGACTGGCGCAGGGAACTCGTGCTCAACCGCGCGGAGGGACGGCAGTTCCTCATCTGCGGATACACCCGCCTGCAGGTGGTGAAGAGCAGCGAGATCGGCTGTGTGGTGGTATTCGACGATGTCACCACCCTGGTCAAGGCCCAGCGCGATGCTGCCTGGGGCGAAGTGGCGCGCCGCCTGGCCCACGAAATCAAGAACCCGCTCACACCCATACAGCTGTCTGCCGAGCGCCTGCGCCGCAAGTATCTGGACCATTTGCCGGAAGACGACCGCCGTGTGCTGGACACCGCTACCCGCACCATCGTGAATCAGGTGGAAGCCATGAAATCCATGGTGAATGCCTTTTCCGACTATGCCAAGCCGTCGCGCCTGGATGCCCAGCCTCTCCTGGCCGATGAATTTCTGTCGGAAGTGCTGGGCCTGTACGGCGGCAGCGTGAATTTTGAAGCAGGTGCTCCCGGCGTGATGATGGAAGTCGATCCGGTAAGATTTCGCCAGGTAGTGCATAATCTGGTCAAGAACGCTCAGGAAGCCACACAGACAGCTGAAAATCCGGAGATACGGATCAGCACCGGTGTCTATCAGCCCAGGGAACAGGAAATGTTGTTTCTGCAGATCCTGGTGGAGGATAATGGCGTAGGTTTCCAGGAAGCGGATACCGAGCAGTTGTTCGAACCTTATATCACCCGCAAGGAAAAAGGCACGGGTCTGGGGCTGGCGATTGTGAAGAAGATTGTAGAAGAACATGGCGGCAGCATCCGTGCGGAAAACCGCCCTGAGGGGGGCGCACGTTTCATCCTGCGTCTGCCCGCCAAACACGAAGGAGCAAGCGGGTTATGAGTTTACCTTTCATCCTGGTGGTGGATGACGAGCCGGATATCCGGGATTCGGTCAAGGATATCCTGGAAGACGAAGGCTATGGCGTCAGCCTGGCGGAAAACGGGGAGGCGGCCAGGGTCGCATTGCGTGAGCGGCGTCCGGATCTGATCCTGCTGGATATCTGGATGCCGGATATCGATGGCATCAGCCTGCTCAAGGAATGGTCGGAGGGCGAGGGTCTGCCCTGTCCGGTGATCATCATGTCAGGTCACGGCACGGTGGAAACCGCCGTGGAGGCCACCCGGCTCGGTGCCTATGATTTCCTTGAAAAGCCCCTGTCCCTGGCGAAGCTGCTGCTCACCGTGGAGCGCGCCCTGGAAACCGAAAGCCTGGTGCTCGAGAACGTGGGCTTGCGGCGTCATTTCCGGCCGGTCATGGAGCCCGTGGGTCACAGCCAGGTCATGCAGCGTCTGCGTGAGCAGGTCAAGCGCGTGGCCCAGCACGATACCTGGGTGCTGATCTCCGGCGAAGCCGGCAGTGGCCGCGAGACCTTCGCCCGTTACCTGCACGCCCAGAGCAGCCGCAAGGAGCGGCCTTTCGTCGATGTGAGCGTGGGCGCCACCGCCAAGGGCAACTTCGCGCTGGAGTTCTTCGGCAGCGAGCAGGACGGCAAGATTCACTATGGCCGGCTGGAGCAGGCCAATGGCGGCACTCTGTTTCTCGATGAGATTGCAGATATGGATCTGGAGTCCCAGGCCCAGCTTGCCGGCGCCTTCGAGACAGGTGAGTTTCTGCGCGTGGGCGGTTCCGATCCGGTGAAGGTGGACATCCGCGTCATCGCCGCTACACAGAAGGACCTGCAGGTTGAGGTGAATGCCGGGAATTTCCGGGAGGATCTTTTTTATCACCTGAACGTGGTGCCGCTGGAGATACCGCCCCTGCGCCAGCACCGTGAAGATGTGCCTGAACTGGTGAACTATTACGTGGATTATTTCGTTGCCAACGAAAAACTGCCTTACCGGCACTTCAGCGTGAGCGCGCAGAATCTGCTGCGCAATCACGAATGGCATGGCAACATCCTGGAGCTGCGCAACCTGGTGCAGCGGGTGCTGATACTGGGTGCCGGCGACGAGATTACCCTGGACGACGTGGAAACCGCCATGGGTGGGATGAAAAGCGAAAACGTGCAGACCAGCCTGCCCGGTATTTCCTTCGACCAGCCCCTGCGCAAGGCGCGGGAGGATTTCGAGCGGGTGTATCTCGAATACCAGCTGGACAAGCACGACGGCAATGTCAGCAAGATGGCGCAGGAAGTGGGTATGGAACGCACCCACCTGTACCGCAAGCTGCGTGGCGTCGGCATTGAAATAAAGGATCGCAGATGAAGATCATCATCCTGGGGGCCGGGCAGGTGGGCACCAGTGTGGCCATCAACCTCGCCAGCGAGGCCAATGACATCACCGTGGTGGATCAGGATGCAGGCCTGTTGCAGTCCCTGCAGGACAAACTGGATCTGCGCACCATCAGGGGCTATGCGGCACATCCCGATGTGCTGGCCCAGGCCGGCGCCGACGATGCGGAAATGATTATCGCCGTCACCAACAACGACGAAACCAACATGGTGGCCTGTCAGGTTGCCTGGACCCTGTTCCATACACCGCGAAAGATCGCCCGGGTGCGGGCGCCCCAGTACAACAAGTATCCATCCCTGTTCAGTCAGCGGGGTCTGCCCATCGATGTACTGATCAGTCCCGAACAGCTGGTGACCGAATACATCCAGCGCCTGCTGAAATATCCGGGCGCCCTGCAGGTGCTGGATTTTGCCGGCGGCCTGGTACAGCTGGTGGCGGTGCGTGCCTATGAAGGCGGCCCTCTGGTCGGGCAGGAGCTGCGCGAGCTCAACCAGCATTTGCACGGCGGTGAAGCGCGGGTGGCGGCCATCTACCGGGATGGCCAGGCGATCCAGCCCAAAGGCGACACCATCATCCAGGAAGACGATGAGGTCTTCTTCGTTGCCGCGGCAGAAAACATTCCCGCGGTGATGAAGGAACTGCGACGGGCGGAAAAACCTCATCGCAAGCTGATCTTCGCGGGCGGCGGCAATATCGGGCGGCGCCTGGCGGAGCGCCTGGAAAAAGACTACCGGGTAAAGATTATCGAACGGAATGCTGAACGGGCGGCGAGCGTGGCCGAGCAGCTGCGCCATACCATTGTGCTTCATGGTGATGCGGCGGACGAGGATCTGCTGCTGGAAGAAAACATCGAAGAGACCGACGTGTTCTGCGCCGTCACCAATGATGACGAGGCGAATATCCTGTCCTCCATGCTGGCCAAGCGTCTCGGTGCAAAGAATGTCATGGCCCTCATCAACCGGACGGCCTATGTCGATCTGGTCGAGGCGGGCAGCATCGACGTGGCCATCTCACCCCAGCAGGCAACTATTGGCACCCTGCTCACCCATGTGCGCAAGGGGGATGTGGTCATGGTGCATTCCCTGCGCCGTGGTGCAGCCGAAGCCATCGAGGCCGTTGCACATGGCGACCGTCACTCTTCCAAAGTGGTGGATCGGGCCATCGGCGCCATCAAGCTGCCCAAGGGCACCAGTATCGGCGCCATCGTGCGGGGAGAGGAGGTGATCATCGCCCACCACGACACCATCATCAAATCCGAAGACCATGTCATCCTGTTCCTGGTGGACAAGCGGCGCATCATCGACGTGGAAAAAATGTTTCAGGTGGGTATCACCTTTCTTTGATCGCCCGGGAGTGATGCACCATGCATCTGGTAGTGGTACAACGCATTCTGGGCCTGCTGCTGATGATTTTCAGCCTTACCATGCTGCCGCCCATACTGGTGTCTCTTGGATATGACGACGGCGCCCATCCTGCCTTTCTGACGGCTTTCGGCATCACCCTGACCCTTGGCGCCCTGAGCTGGCTGCCGGTGCGCCGCCAGCACCGTGAACTGCGCCTGCGTGACGGCTTCGTGGTGGTGGTCATGTTCTGGACGGTGCTTTCTGCCACCGGCGCTTTGCCTTTCGCGCTGGCCGAGCATCCCCGCCTGTCCATGACGGATGCATTCTTCGAATCCATTTCCGGTCTGACCACCACCGGCGCAACGGTGATCGTGGGGCTGGACGATCTGCCCCGTTCCATCCTTTACTACCGTCAGCAGCTCCAGTGGCTGGGGGGCATGGGTATCATTGTGCTGGCCGTTGCTGTACTGCCCATGCTGGGTATCGGCGGCATGCAGCTGTACCGGGCGGAAACACCCGGTCCCATGAAAGACTCCAAGCTCACACCGCGCATCACCGAAACGGCCAAGGCGCTGTGGTATATCTATCTGGGGCTGACCGTGGCCTGTGGCCTGGGCTACTGGCTGGCAGGCATGTCCCTGTTCGATGCCATCGGCCATGCTTTTTCCACCGTCGCCATCGGCGGTTTTTCCACCCACGATGCCAGTATGGGCTATTTCGACAGTACCGCCATCTATCTGGTGGGCGTGGTTTTCATGTTTCTGGCAGGTATCAATTTTGCCCTGCATTTTTCGGTGGTGCGGCAGAAGAACCTGCGGGTGTACTGGCAGGATTCGGAATTCCGCTTCTACCTGCTGCTCATGGTGCTGGTGGTGCTGGCGACCACGCTGGGGCTGCACTTCAACGCCACTCACGAAACCTTTCACGAAAACTTCGTGCATGGCCTTTTTCAGGCGGTGTCCATCGGCACTACGGCCGGCTTCACCACGGCCGAATGGCATAACTGGCCGGGTTTTGTGGCTATACTGCTGTTGTTTTCCAGTTTTGTCGGTGGTTGCGCCGGTTCGACAGGGGGTGGCATCAAGGTGATCCGCTTCCTGCTGCTCATCAAGCAGGGCATGCGTGAGATCACGCGCCTGGTGCATCCCAATGCGCAGATTCCGGTGCGGGTGGGCGACAAGACCATCCCGCCGCGGGTGGTGGAAGCCGTGTGGGGTTTCTTCGCCCTGTATGTGGCCAGCTTCACGGTCATGTATCTGCTGCTGGCGGCTACCGGCATCGACCTAATGACCGCCTTTTCCGCCGTGGCGGCGAGCATCAACAACCTGGGGCCCGGCCTTGGGAATGTGGGCGCGAACTATGCCAGTCTGCATGATCCGGCCAAGTGGATACTCTGCTTCGCCATGTTGCTGGGACGGCTGGAGATATTCACGCTGCTGGTGCTGCTCACGCCGGTGTTCTGGCGGCATTGAATCAAGTTGACAACAAGGCATTGCCTGTCCTGAACAAGAAGAAACAACCAACCTCCTGAAGAGGGGAGCCGGAGTGTGCGGCTTATGATGCCTGCCCCACTTTATATTGTGCTATGCTCGTTTGGGTTTACGCACTCTTTCAAGCATTAAGTTCAGACACTGGAGGGATTGCGAATTCAATGGCAGAACCAGCGGAAAAAGAAGTCAGTTACGAAGACCTGCTTCAGGTGCCAGACAACCTGGTGGCGGAAATCGTTGGCGGGCGACTCCATACCAGTCCCCGACCGGCGCCAAAGCACACCTGGGCCTCTTCATCTTTGGGAGACGAACTGGTCGGCCCCTATTTCAAAGGGCGCGGAGGGCCGGGCGGCTGGTGGATTCTGGATGAGCCGGAGCTTCATCTGGGGCCTGATGTCTTGGTGCCTGATCTGGCTGGCTGGCGCCGGGAACGGATGCCGGAATTGCCCGAAACGGCCTGGTTTGAACTGGTGCCTGACTGGATTTGCGAGATTCTGTCGCCTTCCACCCAACGCCTTGACCGGGCGGAAAAGATGCCCAGCTACGCCGAACACGGCGTGCAGTGGCTGTGGCTGATCGACCCCGAAATCCGCACTTTGGAGGCCTATGAGTTGCGCCAGGGACGTTGGACCTTGCTCACCGTGCTGGACGAGGACAAGCCAGTGTCGGTCGTCCCTTTCGACGCCACCGAATTTCCCCTCTCCGCACTTTGGTCCTGAACGTCCAAAAAGTTTAGATTTACTGCGATAGTGGCAGGGTTATGCCATGCGCGCTCAGCCAGTCCCGGTCCAGTTCCCATTGCACCCGCTTGATATCAGGGTTATTAAGGACAATGGCCTTGGCGCGTTTCTGGGTGCTGGCCAGCTTGTCCTGCAGCTCCCTGAACAGGGGAGAGGCCGGATCGGCATTGCCCAGGTTGGGAAAGATCTTGTCCAGCACCTGGGCCACGGGCACGGCGCTGGAGCGGGGGGTGCTCATCACGGCGATTCCATTGTCGACGCGCAGCACCCGAAAGGTATAGGGAAAACTGCCCACCTGTCCGTCGGCCTGCAACCTGTCGTTCAGTTCGGAAACCTGGGGCGGTTCATACAGGGCGAGAAACACCAGCCCCAGCACGATCGCTGCCAGCACGGCGGCATAAATCCTGGTTCCCCGGTCGAGTTCAGGCATCAGTCGCGGAAGTTCTTGAACTGCAGCGGCAGGCCGTAGTCCTTTTCCCTGAGCAGGGCGATGACTTTCTGCAGGTCGTCGCGTTTCTTGCCGGTGACGCGCACCTGGTCGCCCTGGATCTGGGTCTGAACCTTGAGTTTTGCCGCCTTGATCTCCTTGACGATCTTCTTCGCCACGTCGGATTCGATACCTTGCTGAATCAGTATCTGCTGGCGGGCGGCATTGAGGCTGGTTTGCGGATCTTTTACGTCCAGGGCTTTAACGTCCACACCCCGTTTGGCCAGTTTTTCCCGCAGGATATCCAGCATCTGCTGGAGCTGGAATTCCTGTTCGGCCTTGAGATTTACCTCGCTTTCCTTGTGTTCAAAGCTGGCATCCACGCCCTTGAAGTCGAATCGGGTCTCGATTACCCGGTTGGCCTGATCCACGGCGTTGCGCACTTCCTGCAGGTCTACTTCGGATACGATGTCGAAAGAGGGCATTTTCTGTGAGACTCCATGTGTTTGCAGAGACTGATAATTATTGCATATTTCGTGAAGTACCCGATGGTGAATTGCCGTCCTTTCTTTTCCTGAAAAAAATTGTGCATCGTCATTGGTTTTTTCCTATATTTTTATTAGAAGGTGAGATGAAAAACAGCTGATATTTCTCTTTTTCATGATTGGTTTCGATACATGAGGTGTCGTATGAAGAATGCAATCAGCACGAAATGGAAAAAGTGCAGGCGAGGCAGCCT
>NZ_JBHNMF010000015.1:0-3330 GCF_048562965.1 Thiolapillus sp.
GACGCCGCGTTCGGAGGCCTACTTTGTTTTCCCTCTGGCGCAAGGCACGCCGGGAAAACAGTGCGGCCTCGCGGCTACTGGGGTCTACCAGCCTTCGCTTCGCTCTCCATGGCTGGCAGCATATGTTTTTCCCGCCACGCGACTCAGCCGTGATCCTCGCTCAGGCATAAAAAGACGCCATCATATCGATGCCAGCACCATTCAGAAAGCGGTGACCACAGCAGTACGCCAAGCCGCAATAAACAAAAAAGCCAGTTGCCATACACTGCGTCATTCATTTGCCACCCATCTTCTGGAAAGGGGGATGGATATACGCACGGTGCAGGAGCAACTGGGGCACAAGGATGTTTGGACAACCCAGATCTATACCCATGTGCTCAACCGTGGCGGTTTGGCGGTGCGCAGTCCGTTATCAGGGGTTCTCACGCCCGATGCTTCTTGAGGTGTATCAGCAGCAATGAAGTCGCCGCCGGCGTGACACCGGGTATGCGCCCGGCCTGTCCCAGGGTTTGTGGCCGGTGGCGGATGAGCTTTTCACGCACTTCGGATGAGAGTCCCTTGACCTGTTCATAGTCCAGGGTTTCGGGGAGTTTTACCGCTTCGGCCTGGCGGGTCTTTTCCACTTCTTCCTGCTGACGCCTGATGTATCCGGCGTATTTTTCCTGGATCTCCACCTGTTCGGCCACTTTTTCATCGGCCACCCCAGGCCCGATACCCGGCAGGCTCATCAGTGTCTGGTAGGTGACAACGGGGCGGGTGAGCAGTTCGCTGGCACGGGTTTCCCGGCGCAGGGTGTCGCCAAGAATCTTCTGCTCGGTAGCTTCATCCAGATCTCCCGGCCGGATGATGATGTCGCACAGGCGCTGCTGCTCTTTTTCGATGGCTTCGCGCTTGTCGCAAAAAGCCCGCCAGCGTTCGTCATCCACCAGCCCCAGTTCACGGCCTTTTTCGGTAAGGCGCAAATCGGCGTTGTCCTCGCGCAGAAGCAGGCGGTGCTCGGCCCGGGAGGTGAACATGCGGTAGGGTTCCAGGGTACCCAGGGTGATGAGATCATCCACCAGCACCCCCAGGTAGGCTTCGTCCCGGCGGGGACACCAGCTTTGTTCGCCACGGATCTTCAGCACCGCATTGACCGCCGCCAGCAATCCCTGGGCGGCGGCTTCTTCGTAACCTGTGGTGCCGTTGATCTGCCCGGCGAAGAACAGGTTCTCAACATGCCGGGTTTCCAGGGAATAGCACAGCTCCTGGGGATTGAAGAAGTCGTACTCGATGGCGTAGCCGGGGCGTGTGATGCGGGCCTGTTCGAAACCTTCCATGGACTGCACCAGCTCCCATTGCACATCGAAAGGCAGGGAGGTGGAGATGCCGTTGGGGTAGAGTTCGTTGCTGGTCAGGCCTTCGGGTTCGACAAAGATCTGGTGGGAATCGCGCTCGGCAAAGCGCACCACCTTGTCTTCGATGGAAGGGCAATAGCGCGGCCCCACGCCTTCGATGACCCCGGCGTACATGGGCGAACGCGACAGGCCACGGCGGATGATGTCATGGGTTCGTGCATTGGTGCGGGTGATATGGCAGCTGATCTGCCGGGGATGCTCCGCTACATCACCCATGAAGGAAAACACCGGGCAGGGTTGGTCATCGGGTTGTTCTTCCAGCACCTCGAAATTGACGCTGCGACTGTCGATGCGCGGGGGCGTGCCTGTCTTCAGGCGTTCCACCGGGAAGGGCAGTTCACGCAGGCGGCGGGCGAGGGCGTTGGACGGCGGATCACCGGCGCGGCCACCCTGGTAGTTTTCCATGCCGATGTGAATACGCCCGCCGAGAAAGGTACCCACGGTGAGAACCACGGCCTCGGCGCGGAACTTCAGCCCCATCTGGGTGGTAACGCCCGTCACGCGGTCACCCTCCATGATCAGGTCATCCACGGCCTGCTGGAAGATATCCAGGTTGGGCTGGTTCTCCAGCGCCTGGCGCACGACCGCTTTATAAAGAATACGGTCTGCCTGGGCGCGGGTGGCGCGCACTGCAGGACCCTTGCGGGAGTTGAGGGTGCGGAAGTGAATGCCTGCCCGGTCAGCCGCATGGGCCATGAGTCCGCCCATTGCATCCACTTCCCTGACCAGATGGCCCTTGCCGATACCGCCGATCGCCGGGTTGCAGCTCATGGCGCCCAGGGTGTCGATGTTGTGCGTAAGCAGCAGCGTGCGAGCGCCCATGCGCGCCGCGGCCAGAGCCGCCTCGGTGCCCGCGTGTCCGCCGCCGATGATGATGACCTGATAGGCTTGGGGGTGAAACATATCGCTATTTTAACCTTTCTTGGTTGTTATTGACCCGGCAATCCAATAGGTTATGTGCTGGATATGCCCCCCTCACCCCGGCCCTCTCCCCGGAGGAGGGGAGAGGGGGTACTTGAGGATACTCCCGGCTCTTTCCCCGGATTTTCCCTCTCCCGAGACCGGGAGAGGGTTGAAACGATCTGCATCGGGCCACCAATACGAAGGAGATCTGCCCTTGTTCCAATACTTTAAAAACATGCCCATTTTGTCCCGGGCCAACGGATGACCACTTTGCTGCCACTCAGAGACGACCCCGCACTGCAGACTCTGTTCCGCTAGGCGAACAGCATCATCCTGGGAAAACCCCGGGCCCTGCGCCTGGCCATGACCTGCCTGCTCAGTCAGGGGCATCTGCTCATCGAGGATCTTCCCGGCATGGGCAAGACCACCCTGGCGCATCTGCTGGCGACCCTGATGGGGCTGGACTACCAGCGCATCCAGTTCACCAGCAATCTGCTGCCTGCCGATGTAATCGGTGTATCTGTGTACGAGCGGCGTTCGGAACGGTTTCATTTTCACAAGGGGCCGATCTTCGCCCAGCTGATCCTCGCCGACGAGATCAACCGCGCCACGCCAAAAACCCAGAGCGCCCTTCTCGAAGCCATGGAGGAACGGCAGATCACCGCTGAAGGCAAGACCCGCCCGCTGCCCCAGCCTTTTTTCGTCATCGCCACCCAGAACCCGGCCCACCAGGTCGGTACCTTTCCCCTGCCGGAATCCCAGCTCGACCGTTTTCTGATGCGCATCAGCCTGGGCTATCCCGATAGCGCCACCGAAAGGATGTTGCTGCAGGGCCAGGGCGGGCGGCAAAAACTCCAGCGCCTCAGACCTGTCGCTTCGGGCACCGATCTTGCCCACTGGCAGCTTGCCAGCCAGGAGGTATTCGCCGCCGATGCCCTCCTGGACTACATACAGGCGCTCATCGGGCAAAGCCGCAGTCTTTCAGATTCGACCGGGCTGTCCCCCCGCGCCGGCATGGGGCTGCTGCAGGCGG
>NZ_JBHNMF010000015.1:3430-7577 GCF_048562965.1 Thiolapillus sp.
TGCAGGCGGTGTGGCCGGCCATTGCCGGACATCGCCTGGGACAGGGCAGTGACGGGGACAATCACGCTGCCCAGATACTTCAGACGGTCGCCATTCCCTGAGCCATGGGCAGCCCCCTGCTGAAGCTGCTGCGCGTGGTGCAGCCCGAGACCGGTGGCCCGGCCCGGGTCACGGGCCGCAAGATCTACATACTGCCCACACGCTACCGGCTGGTTTTCGGCGTGTTGCTGATCACGCTGCTCATCGCTTCGATCAACTATGCCAACAACCCGGCTTTCATCCTGACCTTCCTGCTCACCGGGCTGTTCATCCAGGCCATCTTCCATACCTGGCGCAACCTCCTCGACCTTTCACTGCAGTGGAAGCAGACAAACCCGGTATTCGCCGGTGAGACGGCTTTCTTCCAATATGAGTTGTGGGATGAAAAGGGCCGCGCCCACTATGCGCTGCAGTTCGGTTTTGCGGGCAATGACAGTGTCATCACAGACTGTCCCGCCAATGAAAAGCGGCTGATCAGGCTGCCCTGCAGCAGCCGGCGCCGTGGGCTGCTCGATCCGGGGCGTCTCACCCTGGGCCTGCTGCGTGCCTGGTGTTATCTGGACACCCATGCCAGTGCGGTTGTCTATCCCGCGCCGCTGGAAGGCTGGCTGGATTCGGCGCGCCCATCCTGGGGCATGGCCATAGAAGGTGACCGGGGTGTGGGCGCCGATGATTTCGTGGGGCACCGCAGTTACCATCCGGGGGATCAGCTGGGGCATATCCACTGGAAAGCCTTCGCCGGTGAAAAGGGCCTGCTGGTGAAACAGTTCGGCGGTGACCGGGTGAACCGCTACTGGCTGGATTTTGATGCCATTGAAGGCGGGGATACGGAATACCGTTTGCGCGTTCTCGCGGGAGCCGTTCAGGCCCTGTCCCTGGATGCCTCCCATTACGGCCTGCGCCTGCCGGATCAGGAAATCCCCATGGGCAGCGGCGAAAGCCACCGCCATGACTGCCTGGGCGCACTGGCCCTGTACGGTGTGGCCGAATGAAAGATCTGCTGCTGCAAAAGCCCCTTTCCCGCTCACTCCTATGGCTGACGGGCCTGTTGCTGGTGCTCGCAACCGTGCCCCATTTGTGGCATCTCCATATATTCATCAGTGGCAGCTTTGCGGGCCTGATCATCCTGCGCTTCCTGTTCTGGCCGACGCCAGACAGGCCTGCTCCCGGCTGGCTGTTGTTCCTGCTGCTGCCGGCTGCACTGGCTCTGGTGCTCTACCTGGCGAACTGGACGGAAGGCCGGCAGTTCGGCGTGGCGCTGCTGGTGGTGATGGCCGGCATGAAGCTGCTGGAGATGAAAACCCGGCGCGATCTGTACATTGCCGTTTTCATGGGCTATTTCATCCTGGTCACACTGTTCCTTTTCTACCAGACACCCCTGGTCACGTTCTATGTTTTCCTGATCAGCACCGGGCTGACAGGATTGCTCATCGCCGCCAATCTCACCGGGAATACACTGCCGTGGAAAAGCGTACTGAAACGTGCCCTGGTCATGATGGTGGCCAGTATCCCTGCCATGATTCTGCTGTTCGTGCTCTTCCCGCGGCTCGACGGTCCCCTGTGGTCCCTGAACCTGGGCGGCAACAGTGGCGTCACCGGCATGTCCGACAACATTCACATGGGCAGTATCAGCAACCTCAGTCAGTCCGACGAAGTGGCGTTCCGTGTGCGCTTTCATGGGGAACCGCCACCTGCGGCCCAGCGTTACTGGCGCGGCATGGTGCTGTGGCAAACCGATGGGCGCGACTGGGTGCGGGACGAGTCCGAAAAGCAGCTTGTCCGTTTTGGGGCGGCGAGTCAGCCCTATGATTACGAGATCACCATGGAAGCCTCCGGCCAGCCCTGGCTATTTCCCCTCGATCATGTCCTTGCTGCGCCGGCAAATCTGTCCCTGAATCCTTATGGCGAACTGAGCAGCAGCAAAGATATCGATGCACGCCATACCTTTCGCCTGAGCAGCAGCCTGCGCATACGCCCCGCCCCTCTCGGCAAACGGCAATTGCAGATGGGCCTGCAGCTGCCGCGGACTATCACCGGCCGGACGAGGCAGCTGGCGAAAAAACTGCGCGGTCAGGGCAGATCGGACGAGCAGGTCGTTCAGGCGGCTTTTCGGTTCTTTCGCGAAGAGCCTTTTGTGTACACACTGCAGCCACCCCTGCTGCGCTCAAACCCCGTGGACGGGTTTCTCTTCAACACCCGCAAAGGTTTCTGCGAACACTATGCCACCAGTTTCGTCATCCTGATGCGACTAGCCGGCATACCCGCCCGGGTGATCATCGGCTATCAAGGCGGAGAGCTCAATCCTCTGGGCGGTCACCTGGTGATCCGGCAAAGTAATGCCCATGCCTGGGCGGAAGTCTGGCTGGCGAACAGGGGCTGGACGCGGGTGGATCCCACGTCTGCCGTAGCGCCCGAACGCATCGAGCATTCCATCACGCCAACGCGCTATGCTGAAGGCGCTCCCGTGACCTTCAACCTAAAAAACCCGCCGGCTTTTGTTGCCCGGCTGGCCCGCAACCTGAAATGGTTCCGGGACAATCTGCAGCTCAACTGGCACTACTGGGTAGTGGGTTTCAACAGTGACCGGCAGCAGTCACTGCTGCAAAAAATGGGGCTGTCCCGACTGCAGGGTTATCAGCTCGGCGTCGCGGCGGCCATCAGCGCCATCCTGGCGGGCAGCCTGGTATTTCTGCTGGGCATGCGGCGGCGGGCACAAAGGCAGGACCCGCTCCGGCAGGCTTACAGCAAATTCCAACACAAGCTGGAAAAAGGGGGCCTGGAAATCCAGCCCGCCACCGGACCGCAGGATCTGCTGAAAATGGCCGTCACCCGTTTCCCGCAGAAAAGCGCCGATATCCAGGCCATCATGCAGCAGTACATGGCGCTGCGCTACGGCAGGCACCCGCGCGAGGACATGATTTCCGCCCTGAAAAAGCGTGTTCGAAAATTCCGCTGCGGCTGAACCCGCTACCCGGTCTGATTGCCAATTATCAAGGCAAAACCATCAGAAATTCGCCACCATCATTTCTTTCTGCATGGTGGATATGCGCAACAATGAAAGACAGGAAACAACTGGCCAGCCAGGCCGCCGCTCTGGCGCTGGAATACGAATTCGATTACGGCTGCTGCCCCCAGTGTGTACTGGCCGCGGTGCAGGAAACCGTGGGCCTGATCAGCGATGAAACCATCAAGGCCAGCCACGGCCTTTCCGGCGGTGGAGGCCTCAGCGGGGTGGGCCTGTGCGGCTCACTGGTCGGCGGTATTCTGGCGCTGGGAGCCAAGCGCGGACGGGACCGTAACAAATTCGCCAAGGGCAAATTCATCGGAAATTTTTCCAAGGCCAATCAGCTGTCTGAAGAGTTCAGGGAAAAATTCGGCGGCCTGACCTGCCAGGAACTGCAGCAGCAGTTCACCGGCAAGACCTATGACATGTGGAAACCCGAGGAATACCAGGCTTTTTCCGACAGCCGGGGCGACCAGTGCGCGCGCACGGCGGAATTCGTCACCCAGTGGGTGGTGGAGCGGTTGTAAACAGGTGTTCGATGCACTCTCCTGCTCCCCTCTCCCACAGGGAGCGTGTCGCAAAAGGCGACAGCCTCCGCGATGCAAGGACGCATCGCCATTTTCGATGGCTGTAAGCCATTGAAAATGGCGGAATCGGAAAATCGCACTTTTACGACTTCCTCACCGGTAGAGGGGCCGGGGGTGAGGGCAAGGTAGGATGCGGTGAGGCACGAACCGCATCATCGCTGCTATTTTCCGATACAGAAGCTGGAGAAGATCTCTCCCAGCAGGTCATCGGCGCTGAATTCCCCGGTGATCTCCGACAGGATCTGCTGCGCCTGGCGCAGGTCTTCGGCCAGCAGTTCGCCGGCCTGCTGCGCTTCCAGGGCTTCACTGCCTTTGTGCAGGCATTCCAGGGCACGATCGATGGCATCGAGGTGACGGCGGCGTGCCAGGAACTCGGTGTTTTCAGCACCCTGGAATCCCATGTTGGACAACAGCTGCTCCTTGAGCAGCTGCAGACCTTCGCCCGTACCGGCCGACAGGCTGATCTCCACCACACCGTCCCGCTCCGTCCTGCCCGGCTGTTCGCCGAGCTTGTCGA
>NZ_JBHNMF010000015.1:7677-22844 GCF_048562965.1 Thiolapillus sp.
GCTGTTCGCCGAGCTTGTCGACCTTGTTGCGTACCAGAGTCAGGGGTATATTCGCGGGCAGATTGCTGCGGGACATACCCCTGTTGTCCGGGTCAGCTTCGGCGTCATACACCCACAGCAGCTGATCTGCCTTGTGCAGTTCTTCTATGGCGCGTCTTACGCCTTCCTGCTCCACGATATCTGCCGTCTCGCGCAGACCGGCTGTATCCACGAGATGCACGGGCACCCCGCCAATCTGTATACGTTCACGCAACACGTCTCTGGTGGTACCGGGAATTTCGGTCACGATGGCCGAATCCACTCCGGCCAGCGCATTGAGCAAACTGGATTTTCCCGCGTTGGGTTCCCCGGCTATCACTAGGCTGATGCCGTCCCTGAGCAAACGGCCGGTACTGGCCTTGGCTCGTACATCCTTTATCTGACCTACGATAGCCCGTAAGTCAGCACTTACTTTTCCATCGCTGAGAAAATCGATTTCTTCTTCGGGAAAGTCGATGGCCGCTTCCACGTACATGCGCAGCCGGATCAGCGCTTCCACCAGTTCGTGGATCCTGCGGGAGAAGCTGCCCTGCAGGGAGCGTGTGGCCAGACGCGCCGCCGCCGCGGTCTCGCTGTCGATAAGATCGGCCACAGCCTCGGCCTGGGTAAGATCCATCTTGTCGTTGAGATAGGCCCGCTCGGAAAACTCGCCGGGCCGGGCAAGCCGGGCGCCAAGTTTCAGGCAACGGTCCAGCAACAGGTCCATGACCACGGGGCCACCATGCCCCTGGAGTTCCAGCACGTCTTCTCCGGTAAACGAATGGGGACCCCTGAAGTACAGGGCGATGCCCTGATCGATCACCTCGCCATCCGCATCGAGAAAATCACAGAAGTGGGCAAATCGAGGCTGGGGGAGGGTGGCAATGACCGCCTGGGCAATCTTCGTGGCCAAGGGACCGGACACCCGGATGATACCCACGCCACCACGCCCGGAAGGCGTGGCAATAGCGGCGATGGTATCCTGTGAGTGAGTACTCACATTTATTTCTTGGCAGTAGCAGCCTGCTTTTCTATCCGCCTGGTGATGATCCACTGCTGGGTAATGGACAGAATGTTGTTCGCTACCCAGTACAGCACCAGGCCGGAGGGGAAGAAGGCAAACATGACCGTGAACACGAAGGGCAGGGCCATCATCAGTTTGGCCTGCATGGGATCGGGCGGTGCCGGGTTGAGCTTCTGCTGGATGAACATGGAAATACCCATGATCACCGGCAACACGTAGTAGGGATCCATGACAGACAAGTCCTTGATCCACAGGATCCAGGGTGCCTGGCGCAGTTCAACCGATTCCATGAGCACCCAGTACAGGGCGATGAAGAAAGGCATCTGTACCAGCATGGGCAGGCAGCCACCCAGAGGATTGGCGCCGGATTCCTTGTACAGCTCCATCATGGCCTGTTGCATACGCTGCTTGTCATCGCCATAACGGTCTTTCAGCGCCTGAATACGGGGCGTGAGGTTACGCATCTTGGCCATGGAACGGTAGCTGGTTTCAGACAGCTTGAAGAACACAGCCTTTATGAGGACGGTGAAGATCAGGATGGTCCAGCCCCAGTTGCCCACCACGGAATTGATCCAGCTGAGGATTTCGTACATGGGTTTGGCGAGCAGGGTCAGCCAGCCGTAGTCCACCACCAGGTCGAGGCCTTCGGCAATGTGTTCCAGGGTATCCTGGTCCTTGGGACCCATGTAGATGGAACCGCTGAAACTGTGGCTGGCGCCGGGCGCTATATTTACCGCCGGGCTGTAGGCGCCGATCACATAATGGCCGTTGGCCAAACCCTTGCTGTAGAAATGGCGGGGTTCCTGGGGCGGCGGAATTTCTGCCGCCAGAAAATAGTGCTGAATCATGGCAATCCAGCCGTGCGTGACTTCCTTGTTGAGCTTGCCTGCTTTCAGGTCATCGAAATCATATTTCTGGTATTTATCTTCCGGATCCCAGGAGACACCGCCGACAAAAGCCCGTCCCATCATACCATTGCGTTTTTTCGTAGGCTTGCCGCGCTGCAGCTGGCGGTATTCCCGTACCTGCCAGGGTTCGCTGGAAGCGTTTTCCACGATATTTTCCAGATCGACCTTGTGACTGCCGCGGGTAAACGTATACCGCTTTGTTACCTTGACGCCGCTCTTGCCGGTCCAGACCAGATCGACGGCCAGCTGCTCCTGACCATCCTGCAGGGTATAACGGGTCTGGCTGGAGCTGAACAGGCTTTCGTGAGTGGGAGCTTCCTGGTTCTCCGCACCCAGCAGCCCATTCTGGGATATGAAGAAATCATCCGGCGAGCGGCTCATCAGCCGGTATTTGACATCCGGCTGTTGAATGGAGACCGGATACTTGAGCAGCAGTGTCTCGACGATAGTACCGCCACGGGTGTCGATGCTGACTTTCAGGGTATCCGTGGTTACCGTAACCAGCTGACCCTTTACGACAGGCTTTGCGGCGTCCGTGGGCTTGGCGACCTGGGGAGTCGCGCTGTCGATATTGGCGACCGTAGGTACCTCTGGAACAGACTGACCGGCGCTACCGTTCCCCGTCTTGGCGCTTTCCTGGGCGGTGTTCTGTACCTGTTGCGGCTGGACATAATCATCCTGCCACGCCTGCCAGAGAAGAAAGCCCGTGTAGGCCAACGCCATGATGAGGAATAATCGTATATTGTCCATATATATAAGGAATCAGTCGGATGGAACAGCTTGATTCAGACGTTTCCAGTGCTTTTCCAGTGATGAAAACAGCGTCAGATTATCTGCCTTGTGAATACCCGGTTTCACCAGCACCACCAGATCGTATCCCTTCAAATACTGCTGGTGCCTGCGAAAACTTTCCCGCAGTAGGCGCTTTATTCTGTTGCGATCCACCGCGCGCCGGACATGTTTCTTTGCTACCGCAAGGCCCAGGCGCGCCAGTTCCTGCTGTCGGTCATATCGTGCAAGCACGGTAAAGTACCGGTCAGAAGATCGAACGGGCTGGGCGAATACCTTTTTATAGTCCTCTGCCGACAGCAAGCGTACATGGCGAGGAAAACCCTGCTTCGAAATATGCTGCTGGCTCAGGGAGTGAGGCGGGCACGGCCCTTGGCGCGACGTGCGTTGATCACCTTACGGCCACCTTTGGTTGCCATGCGGGCACGGAAACCGTGCGTACGTGCGCGCTTGAGATTGCTGGGTTGAAATGTACGTTTCATGAGTCTGTACCAAAATCCTGATGCATTCTGCAGCAGCCAAATGAAGATTGAACTGCCGCCACGAAAAAGACGGGAAAATCTAGTTCATTTACAATGAAATGTCAATCTTTATCAGCTGTTTCTGCTGAATTTTCAGCGCAAGTGTTATGCGCCTCCGGTACGAGGAGACCAACAGAAAAGATGCATAGTTACACTTTGTCTGACACAGCACAAATAATTGCTTTTGCCTGTGGATAACTCGTTTTCAGAAGAGTAAACTCTTCTCCCCTCAGGCAGGAAATTGCTTTGAAAAATAGGTACAGAACTCTTTCGCCTGAAATATAACCCGGAATTTTCGGGATAGAGAACAACGCTTTTTCAACACACCAGATTACCCGGGGGAGACAATATGCACCCTCTGAAAATCCGTCTAGCGAGGCAATAGAGCAACGTGGAACACTGGAATTATTGTCTCGCTCGTCTGGAAAGCGAACTCCCCCCTCAGCAGTTCAATACCTGGATCCGTCCCTTGCAGATACCTGACAGCCAGCCTTACGGTACGCTGCAGCTGTTTGCCCCGAATGCGTTCGTGCTTGACTGGGTGAAAAAGCATTACCTGCAGAATATCGAGTCTTATTTACAGGAATATGACAGTGAAACCGCACCCAGGGTCCGCCTGGAAATAGGCTCCACGAAAAAACCCCAACAGGAAAACCGTCCTGCCGTCAGCCACCACTCTGTCGGAAAATCCATACAAAATAATGATGATATTGAAAGTGAGGACTTACTTATCAATATCAATCATTCCTTCACCTTTGAGAACTACGTAGAAGGAAAATCGAATCAGCTCGCCAGAGCCGCCGGTATGCAGATCGGTGAATCTCCCGGAACCGCCTATAATCCGCTGTTCATCTACGGAGGCACCGGTCTGGGAAAAACCCATCTTCTCCACGCCATCGGCAATCTTATCGCCAAGCAGACGCCACACTACAAGGTGCTGTATCTCCATTCAGAAGGCTTCGTCACCGAAATGGTCAAGGCCCTGCAACACAACACGATTGATGCCTTCAAGCAACGCATGCGCTCGGTAAACGCACTGCTGATCGATGACGTGCAGTTCTTCGCCGGCAAGGAGCGCTCCCAGGAAGAGTTTTTTCACACCTTCAACGCCCTGTTCGAATCACAGCAGCAGATCATCCTCACCAGCGACCGTTTCCCCAAGGAGGTCGATGGCCTGGAAGACCGGCTCAAGTCCCGTTTCGGCTGGGGCCTGACCGTTGCCATCGAACCGCCGGATCTGGAAACCCGGGTCGCCATTCTCATGAACAAGTCGCAGAAGCTGTTTGGTGTGGAACTTCCCAACGAGGTCGCTTTCTTCATGGGTCAGCGGGTGCGTTCCAATATTCGTGAGCTTGAGGGTGCCCTGCGTCGCGTCGTCGCCAACGCTCAGTTTACCGGCAGACCCATTACCCTCGATTTTGCCAAGGAAGCCCTGCGTGACATGATTGCCGCACAGGACAAGGTTATAACTATAGAAAATATACAAAAAATAGTTGCAGACTATTACAAGATTCGCAGTTCCGACATGCTTTCCAAGAACCGCAGCCGCACCATCGCCCGTCCCCGGCAGATTGCCATGGCACTGGCGAAGGAATTGACAAACCACAGCCTACCCGAAATCGGTAACGCTTTCGGCGGAAAAGACCACACCACAGTCCTCTATGCCACGCGCAAGGTCAATGAACTGAAGGAGACAGACAGCCGTATTGCCGAAGACTATAAAAACCTGTTGAGAACCCTGAGTCATTAACTGTGGATAAGCTGTGTTGAAAAACATCCCGAAGCGTCGGGTCGACTTATCCACAACTCATGTACAGGTTTCAAGGTGGCTATACAAACTTTATATGTGTAAAAAAACACTGTAAGTTACGGAAAGAAAAGACTATTATCAAGTTATCCAGCGGCGGGAGCCTGCTTAATAATAATAACAAGATTTTTAAATATATCTTTATCTAATAATTAGAGAGCCGATAAATGAAGATAACCACCAATCGGAATGAACTGCTGCCAGCACTGTTGCAGGTAAGCAGCGTCGTGGAAAAACGCCAGACATTGCCTGTTCTGGCCAATATTCTGTTTCGGGTAGAAAAGGGCATGATGACCCTGATCGCTACCGATCTGGAGGTCGAAGTGAAAACACGCATCAGTGTTGACGCTGAAGAGGATATGGACTTTACCCTGCCCGCCAGAAAAATCGTGGATATCTGTAAAGCACTGGGAGATGAGGCAAAACTGGAACTGGACATTCAGGGCGACAAAATGGTTCTTAAATCAGGGCGCGGCAGGTATACCCTGAGCACGCTGCCGGCAGCTGACTATCCCAATCTCGAAGCCGCCGTCGCCACCCAGAAAATAACCGTGGCGCAAAACAAGCTGAAACGCCTGCTGGAAAAAACGCAGTTTGCCATGGCGCAGCAGGACGTACGCTACTATCTGAACGGGCTGTTGCTTGAGGGACGGCCGGGAAAACTTCGCGCCGTAGCTACAGACGGTCATCGCCTGGCGCTTTGCGATCTGGAAACAGGTACTGCAGAGGATCTGGATATACAGGCTATCGTACCCAGAAAGGCGGTCATCGAACTGAACCGGCTGCTGAACAATACTGATGATGATGTCCCCGAAGTGGAGCTGCAATTCAGCAGCAGCCATATGCAGGTTGAATTTCCCAATGGCAGTTTTATCAGCAAGCTGGTCGACGGGCGCTATCCGGATTATGCGAAGGTCACACCAACGGCAAACACCCTGCAGCTTCTTGCCGACCGGGACCTGATGAAAGGAGCACTTACCCGGACGGCTATCCTGTCCAACGAAAAATTCCGGGGCGTCCGTTTCAAGGTGGAGCCCGGTGTCTTGCACCTGATGGCTCACAACCCTGAACATGAAGAAGCGGAAGAAGATCTGGAGGTGGAATACCAGGGAGAAGAACTGACCATCGGCTTCAATGTCAGTTATCTGCTGGACGTGTTGTCTGTGCTGGATGGAGACACAGTGAATATGGGGCTCATCGATGCAACCGCCAGTTGTCTAATCACCTCGAACAACGAAGATGATGGCGCACGCTATGTCGTCATGCCCATGCGTATTTAGATCGTTTACTTCACTACTGGTATGAAGGCAGCTGAAGTTGCCTGACTTCTCAGCCTAGATTCCTGCCATACTTACGGGGCGTGTAACGACGCCCTTTTTTATTGGAAGCCCGGCATAGTGAACTTCCCCTGATGAAGATCACCCACATACACATCCAGAATCTACGCATTATCCAGGATATTGAATTCCAGCCCGTCACTGGCCTGAATGTCATTACGGGAGATAACGGTGCCGGTAAAACGTCCATACTCGAAGCGATCTATTTGTTGGGACAGGGAAAAAGTTTCCGGCATACAGAAGCAGGTCCCCTGATACGAAAAGGCGAAGATTCGGCACTGGTCGTGGCTGATATTCAGACTACCCCTGGCACAGAAACCAGATTGGGCATACAACGCAGCAGGCGTCAGTTTGTTGCCCGACACGCAGGCCGGGATGTCTCCAGACGATCTGAACTGTTTCGCTTGTTGCCACTGCTGTTGATTACCCCACAGTCACATGAACTGGTCGAAAGGGGACCGGAGCTGCGAAGACGTTTTCTGGATTTTGGATTGTTCCACGTGGAACAATCGTACCATCAGGTTTCTCTGGCTTATCATCGCGCATTGATACAGCGTAATTCTTCCTTGCGGGCCGGAGATATCAGGCTTGCCAGATCCTTCAACGAACAGCTGATTACCAATTCTGACACTATCCTGCGGAGCCGGCTGCAATTGCTTCACTCAATAGAAAAGCATCTAGTAGAGTTTTTATCCTGTATCAGTTTTGCAGATACGGTTTCTCTGAAGCTGTACCAGGGGTGGAAAACCGGAATATCATTGGAGGAAGCGCTTAAACGGGCGGAAGTACAGGATCTTAACCGCGGATTCACCAGTGTGGGTGTTCACCGTTCCCAGCTGAAAATACTGACTGCTGGAGCGCCGGTAGACAAGGTGTTTTCCCGTGGTCAGCAGAAACTGCTGGTTTATGGCCTGGTGCTGGCTTTGTGTGATCTCATGAAAGATCAAACAGCGGTTACCCCGCTGTTACTTATCGATGATATCAGTGCGGAGCTTGATACCAGAAATGCACAGAAAGTTCTGGAATATCTCCGGAATCTGGAACTTCAGATGTTTGTGACTGCACTGGATTTTTCCCGCTATGAGGCTTTATCCGGTACCTGTGTGTTCCACGTGGAACATGGCTCTCTGTGAACAGGCTCCTGGTATTCATCAGAGTAACAGGTCTTTGTCTGCTATAATACTGGCTGCATTTCACGGAACAGCAAGGCGTACATGGTAGACGAAAAAGATTACGATTCTTCCTCGATAAAAGTGCTCAAAGGCTTGGATGCCGTCAGAAAAAGACCCGGTATGTATATCGGCGATACGGATGACGGTACCGGTCTTCACCATATGGTGTTCGAAGTGGTGGACAATGCTATTGATGAGGCATTGGCCGGCTATTGCAATACCATCAGGGTCACTATTCACAGCGATAATTCAGTCACTGTCTCTGATGACGGGCGTGGAATACCTGTGGATATGCATGAAGAAGAGGGCGTATCCGCTGCCCAGGTCATCATGACCGTCTTGCATGCAGGCGGAAAATTCGACGACAATTCCTACAAAGTATCGGGTGGTTTGCACGGGGTCGGGGTTTCCGTGGTCAATGCGCTTTCCGAAGAGCTGGAACTGACAGTCAAGCGGGATGGGAAAGTGTGGTACCAGCGCTATGTGCTCGGTGAGCCACAGGCGCCTCTGAAAGCCATCGGCGAGACAGACGAAACCGGAACCATTATCCGCTTCAAGCCAAGCGAAAAGATCTTCACAGAAACAGAATATCATTACGATATTCTCGCCAAACGTCTGCGCGAGCTGTCTTTCCTCAATTCCGGCGTGCACATACATCTCAAGGATGAGCGGGATGGCAAGGAAGATGTTTTTGAATATGAAGGCGGAATTCGCGCATTTGTCGAGCATCTGAACCGCAAGAAAACGCCCATGCATGAGAAAGTCTTCCATATAACCGCCGAAAAGAACGATGTGGTGGTGGAAGTGGCCATGCAATGGAACGAGTCATATCAGGAAAGTATCTTCTGTTTTACCAATAACATCCCACAAAAAGACGGCGGCACCCACCTGGCGGGTTTCCGCAGTGCGCTTACACGTACGCTGAATACCTACATTGAGCAGGCGGGGCTCGCGAAGAAGCAGAAGGTTCACCCTACCGGTGATGATGCGAGAGAAGGGCTGACGGCGGTATTGTCTGTCAAGGTACCTGATCCCAAGTTTTCTTCACAGACCAAGGACAAGCTGGTGTCCTCCGAAGTCAAAGGCATCGTGGAAGCTGTTTTGAGTGAGAAGCTCAATGAATTCCTGATGGAAAACCCGGGTGAGGCAAAATCCATCGCCAGCAAGATGGTGGATGCCGCTCGCGCAAGGGAAGCAGCTAGAAAAGCGCGGGAAATGACCCGCCGCAAGGGCGTGCTGGATGTTGCCGGGCTTCCTGGAAAACTCGCGGATTGTCAGGAAAAAGATCCTGCTAAATCAGAGCTTTATCTGGTGGAGGGTGACTCAGCGGGCGGGTCGGCCAAGCAGGGCCGGAATCGTGCCAATCAGGCCATACTGCCGCTGAAAGGTAAAATCCTGAATGTGGAAAAAGCCCGTTTTGACAAGATGCTGTCCTCGGCTGAAGTGGGCACGCTCATCACTGCTTTGGGTTGCGGTATCGGCCGGGAAGAATTCAACCCCGACAAGCTGCGCTATCATCGCATCATCATCATGACGGATGCGGATGTGGACGGTGCTCATATCCGTACGCTGCTGCTGACTTTCTTCTACCGCCAGATGCACGAGCTGATCGAACGCGGCCATATCTACATAGCCCAGCCGCCTTTGTACAAGGTGAAGAAAGGCAAGCAGGAAACTTACATCAAAGACGATCTGGAGCTGAATCAGTATTTGCTGCACATGGCCCTCGATGGTGCTGAACTGCATGTCAATGAGGATGCTCCTCCAATGTCCTCGTCTGCACTGGAAGCCCTGGCCATCGAATATGTTGCCAGCCGGGCTATCATACAGCGCCTGGCGAAGCGCTATGACAGCCAGGTACTGGAAAAACTCATCTACATGCCGGGAGTGGACAGGGAGCTTATCGAAGACAAGCGCGCTTTTTCGGATTGGTTGGCTGAACTGTCTCAGCGCCTGAATGCCGAACAGAAGCTGTCACACGGTTATGAACTGAAACTGGAGCCTGCCGATGAGGAAAAAGGGGAAGTCATCGCCATTGTTCATCATACCCATGGCATAGACAACATTCGTTATCTGCCGGTTGATTTTTTCTACAGTGGTGATTACAAGAAACTGCGGCTTGTGGGTGAGAAACTCGATGGGCTTATCGAAGAAACAGCCTATATCAAAAGGGGTGAAAAACAGCAGCCGGTCAACAGTTTCAGTGAAGCACTCGACTGGCTCATGGCAGAAGGGCGGCGTGGACAACATGTTCAGCGTTACAAAGGACTGGGTGAAATGAATCCGGATCAGCTGTGGGAAACTACCATGGATCCGGAAAGCCGCCGTTTACTTCAGGTGCGTATTGAAGATGCAGTGGGAGCAGATGAAGTCTTTACTACGCTCATGGGGGATGAAGTGGAGCCGAGACGGGATTTTATCCAGTCAAACGCGCTTACAGTGGAGAATCTGGATATCTGATAAAATTATCCACAAAGGCCTTCAGCCTGTGGATAAAATATGGATAGCGATTTTTTTGGTTTTAGAACAAACAGAGAACATATTTTTTTCGTTCAATTACCGCTGGCGAATATCAAGGTTTTGAAGGAAGCCTGTCCACCTCGGTCTCGATCCAAGCTTCCACCTTGCGGGTGATTTCCGAGGCCTTCATGCCTTTAGGGTCAAAAGCCTCTCCCACGACCATATCGATGGTGCCGGGATATTTCTTCAATCCACGCCTCCGCCAGAAAACCCCCGCGTTGTGGGCGATGGGTACTACGGGATAACCGGATTTCTCTGCCAGCAGGCTGCCGCCTATGCCGTACTTGCGCCTTTCTCCCGGTGCGGTACGGGTACCTTCGGGAAACACGATGATGGTTCTGTCCCGCTTGAGTAATTCCGTTCCCCGTTCCACGATCTGTTTCACGGCCTTGCGCCCGGCGCTGCGATCGATGGGAATATTGGGAATGGCCGCCAGTGCCCAGCCGAAAATGGGCAGGCGCATGAGTTCCTGCTTGAGTATCCACGACTGCTGTGGCCGGATAATGGCTTTCAGGGATATGGTTTCCCAGGTGGACTGGTGCTTGCACATGACGATAGCGGCATGTTTTGGCAGATTCTCAGCACCCTGTATGCGGTATTTGAGTCCGCAGATAACCCGCATCAGCCACAGATTGGTACTTCCCCAGGCGGCGGCGATACGGTCCCGCACAGAAAGGGGCATGAGCATACCGATGGTGACGATCGCCAGTCCGAATATCCCGATACTGAGGATCATGGCAACGAAATAGAGCATGGAGCGAAGCGTGATCAGCATGATGCATCTTCCAGCAGGTGATCCACGGCCTGACTCAGATTGTCATACACGGGAACATGCCAGGATTCCGGCACCTGTTCCCGGGTCTTTTGACCTTTGCCGGTCAGCAGCAGGATAGGACAGGCATTGACTGCCCGGGCTGCTTCCAGGTCCCTGAGACTGTCCCCGATGACGGGAATGCCATCCAGTTCGATGTTCCAGCGTTGCGCCAGCTGTTGGTAGAGACCGGGCAGAGGCTTGCGGCAATCGCAGCGGTCTTCGGATTTGTGGGGACAGAAGGCAATCATGTCCACGTGTGCGCCCAGTTTGGCCAGGTACTGCTGCAGCTTGGCATGCATGGCATTGAGGGTGGCAAAATCGAACAGTTCCCGTGCGATGCCGGACTGGTTGCTGGCGATGCCCACCAGAAAACCGGCCTGTTTCAGGCGGGCGATGGCTTCCAGGCTGCCTTCGATGGGCTGCCATTCATCGGGATTCTTGATGAACTGATCGGAGTCGGCATTGATGACGCCGTCGCGGTCCAGGATGATGTGCTGAATCGGATTGCCTGACATTGGGGTTAGTGTGGAAATACGTCTAAGTTATAGATTTTATTGTGTCCGGGATGACGAAGCTTCAGCCCGACTACAGCTGCCACAACGGAGAAATGTCGGACTGAAGTCCGACCTGCGGAGACGGGTTTTTCCATTATCAGGGGTGTGGTCAGCGGATTCATGAAAGTTAGCTGCTATTCCATGTCCCGGAATTCGGAGACGCGGATGCGACCGTTGACCATGCGCGACTCGCGTTCCATGAGCTTGTTCATCTTGTCCCAGAAGGCCTGGTTGAGATCGAATTCTGCTGCGATACCGGTACCCATGAGCAGGATGAGCAGGTCTGCCACTTCCTCTGCAAGTAAGTGCTTACTTTTTCCCTTGGTCACACAGGACGAGATTTCTCCCAGCTCCTCGGCCATCAGCGCAACCCGGTAGTTGAGCTCTTCGCCACCGGTGTTCTTGAAATCGTGCTTGTCATGGAAAGCCTGCACGGCTTTCATCATTGCCTTCCAGGAATCGTTTTCTTCCGCTTTCATGTACAGGTTCTCATTGCTGCAGGCGGGAAATGTCGGCGACCTGCAGGAACAGATTGGCCAGTGCCTGCAGCAGGGCCAGGCGGTTACGCCGCAAGGCGGCATCGTCCACGTTGACCATGACGTCGTCGAAAAACTTGTCTACCGGTGTACGCAGTTCCGCCAGCGCCCCGAGGGCGGCGCGGTAGTCGCCGTTATTCAGGAAAGGGCTGATTTCCTGCTGCTTGGCCTGCAATACCTCGAACAGGGTCTTCTCGGTTTGGTCCTGCAGCAACTGAGCATCCACCTGGGGCGGAATCTCGTCGTTGGATTTGCGCAGGATGTTGCGTATGCGCTTGTTGGCGGCTGCCAGGGCTTCCGCTTCGGGCAGTTCGAGGAAGCTGCTGACGGCCTGGATGCGGGCATCCAGATCCGGCAGGGTTCGGGGTTTGACCGCCACCACGGATTCGAACAGCTGGCTGGAGACGCCTTCGTCGGCCAGCAGTACCTTCAGACGTTCCATGAGGAAGCTGTATACGTCACAGGCCACGTTATCCCCGGTGATGCGATCCTGCAGGGAAGCTACGGCAGTATCCAGAAATTCCCGGATGTTCAGTGTAAGTGAGTGCTCACGTATAATACGCAGCGCTCCCAGGGCCGCCCGCCGCAGAGCGAAAGGATCCTTGTCGCCCGTAGGCTTCATGCCGATGCCAAAGATGCCGCACAGGGTATCGGTCTTTTCCGCCAGGGCCAGGGCGATGCCCGTGGGTGTTTGGGGCAGGCGATCGCCGGAATAACGGGGCAGGTAGAACTCCTCCATGGCGGTGGCCAGCTCTTCGGGTTCTCCGTCACGCAAAGCCTGGTAGCGGCCCATGATGCCCTGCATGTCGGCGAACTCACCCACCACATTGGTCATGAGATCGCAGCGGCTGAGCATGCCGGCTCTTTTGGCCAGGCTGCTGTCTGCACCGGTGCGTTCTGCTATCCAGGCAGCGAGCGCCGCCACCCGGGTGGACTTGTCGTACATGCTGCCCAAGTCTTTCTGAAAGACCACGGTTTTCAGGGATTCGATATGGTCTTCCAGCTTCTGCTTGCCGTCCTGCTCCCAGAAGAACATGGCGTCGGCGAGGCGGGGGCGAATCACGCGCTCATTTCCTTCGCTGATGACTTCCGGTTTGGGGCTGTCGATGTTGGCGATGGTGATGAAGTGGTTCATCAGCTTGCCATCGGCATCGAACAGGGGAAAGTATTTCTGATTCTTCTTCATGGTCAGAATCAGTGCTTCCGGCGGCACTTCCAGGTATTTCTCCTCGAAGCTGCCGGTAATGGCAATGGGCCATTCGTTGAGAGCCGTGACCTCGTCCAGCAGGGCATCATCGATGTCTGCGCGGCCGCCCAGGGTTTCAGCGGCGTTTTCCACCTGGGATTTGATATTGTCGCGCCGGGCTTCGAAGTGAGTGATTACTTTTCCTGCAGAATCTAGTTTGTCGGCATAGCTGGAAGGCTCATCAATCTGCAGCGCTTCCGGATGGTGGAAGCGGTGGCCGTAGCTCAATTCACCCGCGTCCACGTCCAGCAGGCGGCAGGGAATGACATCACTGCCTTGCTTGAAAAGCAGCCAGTGTACCGGGCGCACGAACTGGGCGTCCGAGCTTCCCCAGCGCATACGCTTGGGAATGGGCAGCCGGTTCAGAGCGGTTTCGGCGATTTCCGGCAGCAGCTCGGCTGCGGCTTTGCCTTTTTCTTCTACCTGGTACATGAGCCATTCGCCCTTGTCCGTCTTCAGGCGGTCGAGCTGATCGACGGTGGTGCCGCAGGAGCGGGCAAAACCTTCCGCTGCCTTGCTTGGATTGCCATCGGTATCGAAGGCAGCCTGCACCGCCGGCCCACGTTTTTCGGTTTTCCGGTCCGGCTGCCGGGTAATCAGACCTTCCACCAGCAGGGCCAGTCGCCGGGGCGCGGCGTAGGAAACCACCTTGCCATGGTCCAGTCCGGCGTTCTTCAAGCCGGCGACGAATTCGGCTTCCAGGGCCGCGGAAAGTTTTTTCAGTGCTACGGGTGGCAGTTCTTCTGTGCCGAGTTCAAAAATCAGGTCCTGGGAACTGGTCATGACTTGTTTCCCTCCTTGAGCATGGGAAAGCCGAGTTTTTCCCGGGCGTCGTAATATGCCTGAGCCACGGCCCGCGCCAGAGAACGCACCCGCAGGATGAAGCGCTGGCGCTCAGTAACGGATATGGCGTGGCGTGCATCGAGCAGGTTGAAGGCATGGGAAGCTTTCAGCACCTGTTCGTAGGCAGGCAGGGGCAGCCCCAGCTCGATGAGCTTGTTGCTGTCTTTCTCGCACTGGTCGAAGAGCCGGAACAGGAAATCCACGTCGGCGTGTTCGAAGTTGTAGGCAGACTGTTCCACCTCGTTCTGATGGAAGACATCGCCGTAGGTCACGGGACCGTCGGGACCGTGGGTCCATACCAGGTCGTAGATGCTTTCCACTCCCTGTATATACATGGCGATACGTTCCAGCCCGTAGGTGATCTCTCCCGTGACAGGGCGGCAGTCCAGACCACCCACTTGCTGGAAATAGGTGAACTGCGTGACTTCCATACCGTTAAGCCATACTTCCCAGCCCAGTCCCCATGCGCCCAGGGTGGGGGATTCCCAGTTGTCTTCCACGAAACGCACATCATGCACATGCAGATCCATGCCGAGCATCTCCAGGGAGCCCAGATACAGATCCTGAATGTTTTTGGGTGAAGGCTTGAGGACCACCTGGAACTGGTAATAGTGTTGCAGGCGGTTGGGGTTGTCGCCGTATCGGCCATCCGTGGGACGGCGGGAGGGCTGCACGTAGGCGGCATTCCAGGGTTCGGGTCCGATGGATCGCAGGAAAGTGGCCGTGTGGAATGTCCCGGCGCCCATTTCCATGTCATAGGGTTGCAGGATCACGCAACCCTGGTCGGCCCAGTATTGCTGCAGGGCGAAGATCAGTCCCTGAAATGTGGAGACATCCGGCGAATTGCTCATGTGATGATCGGTATGGATTGACAAAAACGCCAATTATACTGCCAAAAGTACCGGAAAGGCTTTATTTTCCATGGCCGGATTGCACGACCGCCAGGATTCTGCTGCACAGCCGCTGCCAGCCATGGAGAGCGAAGCGAAGGCTGGTAGACCCCAGTAGCCGCGAGGCCGCACTGTTTTCCCGGCGTGCCTTGCGCCAGAGGGAAAACAAAGTAGGCCTCCGAACGCGG
>NZ_JBHNMF010000016.1:0-22394 GCF_048562965.1 Thiolapillus sp.
ATAGAAAGGCGAGGATTTGCGCAATAATTCCAGTAGCTCAGACATGTTAGGATATTTGCCCTAAATTGGCTGCAAAAAAGAGATAAAACAATGCTTGGGTTTTAAGAAAGTCTAGCACAAGATATTGGTTGTTAAATGAAATCATTAAAATAATACGATCATCATAAACTGGCAAGGTTGATGAAAATACTGTTATTCATATCACTGCTTCCTGTTATTACGTCTGCATGGTCCGCATCGCCGGGTACACCCGAGCGCGGCAATTGTGACAAACCCATGCCCGAGACCGATCTGCGTCACTGCTCCTTTGCAGGTAAGCGTATCGACGGTCTGGATATTCAGGGTGCGGTGCTGAACGGTGTGGATTTTTCAAATGCACGGCTGAACGGTTGCAATCTTTCCGGCGCGAGCCTCAAGGAAGCCAATCTGAAATG
This sequence comes from Thiolapillus sp., assembly GCF_048562965.1. Taxonomy (NCBI): domain Bacteria; kingdom Pseudomonadati; phylum Pseudomonadota; class Gammaproteobacteria; order Chromatiales; family Sedimenticolaceae; genus Thiolapillus; species Thiolapillus sp. The sequence continues at coordinate 435 of NZ_JBHNMF010000016.1, forward strand.
GGCTTTTCTGACGGACTGCACCATTCGCAAAGCGGATTTTCTGGAGGCCGAACTGTTCCATACGACTTTCGACGGCAGTGTCCTCGATGGCAGCCGTTTTGTAGGGGCAGATATGTTCGGGGCCAATCTGAACGATGTAAGCGCCCGCGATGCCAACTTTCAGGATGCCTACATGAAAGATATCGCCATGGATAGAGAGTGATTTCAGTGGCAGCCGTTTCACCGGTTGCTTCATGCAGCGGGCAGTTCTGCTCGAAAGCAAACTGGTGGATGCTTATTTTCATGATGCGACGCTGACGGGAGGATCGCTGGAGGGTGCTGATTTCAGCGGGGCGACCCTGAACCATTCTCTGCTCAATGGTACTCATCTGCAGGGTACTTCATTCAGGGACGCTGACCTGGCCAATTCCCGCTTTGTCAATGCGCATGTGCAAGAGGCGGATTTCAGCGGAGCCAGGAACATGCCTGATCATCTGAAAAAGATGCTCGGGAAAGGTACGTCAAATTGAAGCTCCAAGACTTCAGAATCCTGTTCTTCCCGCCACAGGACAGCGTCAGCCTGGGGGAAAAAGCCTTGTCCGGGCTGGCGGCGCTTGGCGGTATCGGACTGGTTATGCTGGCCAGCAGTATTTTCCTGGATCCGAGAGACCTGCCTTGGGTGGTGGCCTCCATGGGAGCGTCCGCGGTGCTGCTGTTTGCCGTACCCCTGGGGCCGCTCTCGCAGCCCTGGCCGTTTGCCGGCGGCCATCTCATTTCCGGTCTCATCGGTGTGACCGTGGCCGCCCTGGTGAAGGAGCCAGTGCTGGCCGGGGCGCTGGCCGTGTCCCTGGCCATCTTCGTGATGTATGTAACAGGTTGCCTGCATCCGCCGGGCGGGGCGACTGCTCTGACCGTGGTGGCGGGTGGTGATGCCATTCGCGCCATGGGCTATGAATATCTGCTCACGCCGGTGCTGGTCAATGTGGTTGTCATGCTGGCCTGGGCCTTGCTGATCAACAATCTCCTGCCGAACCGGTATTATCCCAATACGCTGAAACAGTTGAGGAAATCTGTGGAGAGCAAGCTGGGGGCAGACCGTGTCGATGCGCGACTGAGTATCGGCAGGGAAGATCTCGAATATGCCCTCAGAGAAATGAACGAATACGTGGATGTCTCGCGGGACGACCTGACGCGCATCTTCAACCTGTCAGCCACCCATGCTAGGCGGCGCATGGGAGAAATTCTTTGTGGTGAGATCATGACCCGGAATGTGGTCAGTGCAGAGTACGGTGACAAGGTCGAGGATATCTGGAAGCTCATGTGGCGGCACAAGATCCGCAGTGTGCCCATCATTGATTCGCGCCGTCATGTCATTGGTATCGTCACCATTGCTGATTTTCTCAATCAGGTAAAGAGAGAAGACGGGCGGCCCCTGGCAAAACGCCTGCGTGCATTCATAAAGCCTTCCCAGGGTGTCACCACGGACAAGTCGGAGTTTGCTGGGCATGTCATGACCACCCCCGTCATCACCATCCGCGAGGACCAGCATATCCTGGATCTGTTTCCGGTATTCTACGAGAAAGGTGTACATCATCTGCCGGTGGTTGACAGCGAAGAAAGGCTGGTCGGCATGCTTACGCCGAAGAACCTGCTGGCTGCGCTGCATGCGGATATGCTGGCATCTGCATGAGCCGCGGCCCGGGAATGGGAAAGGGTTTTGGTTCTAGAGCGGATACGCTGCTAATATAGGCACATGGAAGCGAGAAAAATTCCTCTGCCCGCACGTTTCAAAGTCAAGATATCCGCTCTGGAAGCCGATATTGCGTTTTGCGATGCGCTCATCACCTTCGCGGGTCAGATTCCGGAAACCGTGTATCAGCGCGCCGAAATCCAGGTGTACAAATCTCTGGAAACCGAGCTCGAAAGACGCCTGAAAATCGCTCAGAAGGAAGCTCACAAACGTTCCCAGAAGCTTACCGCCTGAGCGCTTTTACCCTCCTGAAACCATGAAATTACTGGCTGTAGACACCACAGAGGACAGTTGTTCTGTCGCCTTGGGCATCGATGATGAAATGCGCTGGCGCTTCGAGATTGCGCCCCGCAGACACAGCGAACTGATACTCCCCATGATCGATGAACTGCTGGGCGAGGCCGGACTTGACGTGCAGCAGCTCGATGCGCTGGCTTTCTGTCGCGGGCCGGGTTCCTTTACCGGGGTGAGGATCGCTACCGGTGTCATCCAGGGAATTGCACTGGGCGCCGATCTGCCCGTGGCTCCTGTTTCCACCCTGGCGGCGCTCGCACAGGGCGCCTGGCGCACCCGGGGCGCGGAGCAGGTGCTGAGTGCGCTGGATGCGCGCATGGGGGAAGTCTACTGGGCCCGGTGCCTGCTGCAGGATGGTCGCATGGTCATCCGTGGGGCCGAGCGGGTGGACAAGCCGGATGCTGTTGGTTCGCAGGCTGAAGGCTGCTGGGGAATCGGCAGTGGCTGGGGCGCCTATCCCGGGGTGCTGCAGCAGGCAACCGGCATCCCTGCCGCCAGGATCCTGGGGGAGTGGCGCATCCACGCCCGGGATGTCGCCAGCCTGGGACTGGCTGCCCTGCTGGCAGGAGAGACGGTCGCCGCAGAAGAGGCCCTGCCTGTCTATGTCCGCGACAATGTGGCGGTAAAATCCGTCAGGTCATGAAGGCTGGTCGAGCGTTTCGAGCAATGCCTGTGTGAGCTTTTCCAGGCGTGCCTGATCAGACAGGGTTCTGCCATCGCTGTCGGTAAGGGTGAAGACATCGTCTGCCATGGCGCCCAGAGTGGTGATCTTGGCATTCAGCAGACGCAGATTCTGCTCCGTCAGCACCCAGGCGATGAGGGACAGCAGGCCCGGACGGTCCATGCTCTTGATGCGCAACAGAGTATGGTGGTTCTGCACATCCTGGCTGATGGTGATCTCACTCTTGCTGGAGAACTCCTGCAAACGCCGTGGCAGGGCACGTGCTTTGGGAGTTGTGCCGGAGCTTTCCTGCAGACCGTATTCCAGAATTTCCTGGATTTCCCTGTTGCGTTCCGGCGCGATATGGTGACCGTCCACCTCCAGTACGAAAAAACTGTTCAGGGCGGTGCCGCTGTCGGTGGTCTGGATGCGGGCTTCCAGTATATTCAGGTGTAGTTGATCGATCAGAGCCGTGCAGCGGGCAAACAGGTTCTTCTGGTCTTTCTGCACGATGAATATCTCGTTGCAGCCGCGACTCACGGAAGTGCGCAGGGCGACCATCGGTTTGCTGAAATCCTTGCCGGACAAATACAGGTTGCCGTGCCAGGCGATTTCTTCGGGATCGTTCTGCAGGAAGTATTCCAGGCTGAGTTCCCGCCAGAACCTGTTGATGTCCTCGTCGCCGAAGCCTTTTTCATTGAGCATGCGGCGTGCTTCGCCCTGCTTCGACTGGATCAGTTCATCCTGCCCCAGGGGTGATTCCAGACCGCGTATCAGCGTCTGCCGGGTGCTGTGATAGAGACGGTTCAGCAGTGAGGATTTCCAGGAAGTCCAGCGCTTGGGGTTGGTGGCGCGAATGTCGGCCACGGTCAGCAGGTAAAGATAATCCAGACGCGAACGGTCACCCACCTGTTGTGCAAAGTTCTGTACTACTAGGGGATCTTCGATGTCCTGTCGCTGGGCGGTGACGGACATGAGCAGATGGCTGCGCACGATCCAGGCCACAACTTCTGCGTCGTAGTCGGACAGGTCATGCAGCTTGCAGAAGGCATGGGCATCTTCCGCGCCGAGGATGGCATGGTCACCTCCGCGGCCTTTGGCGATATCGTGGAACAGGCCCGCGATATACAGCAGTTCCGGCTTGATCAGCTGTTTGAATACCCGGGAGCACAGGGGAAATTCGTCTTCGAACTCCGGCACCGAAAAACGGCGCAGGTTGCGCAGCAGCATCAGCGTGTGCTCGTCCACGGTGTAGACGTGGAAGAGATCGAACTGCATACGCCCGGTGATGTTGGCAAATGCGGGAATATAGGCGGCCAGCACACCATAGCGGTGCATGCGCTGCAGGGCGTGGAAAATGCCCTGGGGCTGGCGGAGGATCTCCAGAAAAAGGCTGCGGGAGCGGATATCCTTACGGTAGCGCTCGTCGATCAGATGCAGGTGGGCGCGTATCAGCCGTATGGTGCTGGCGCGCACGCCTTCCAGTTCAGGGTGTTCCTGCAGGATGAGGAACAGCTCCAGGATGGCGATGGGGTAGCGGACAAAGATCGCCGCATTGCTTGCCTCGAGATAGCCGTTGCAGGACTGGAAACGGTTGTTGATGCGGACGACATCGCAAGGCTTGTTCTGATACAGGATCGCTTCCTGGAACAGTTGCAGCAGCATTTCATTGAGACGGTTCAGTTCCATGACCGTGCGGTAATAGTCCTGCATGAACTGTTCCACCGCCAGGTTGCTGTCGGCGTCGCAGTAGCCGAACTGACGGGCGATGCTGCGCTGGTACTCGAACAGCAGGCGGTCGTCATGGCGGCCGGTGAGCAGATGCAAGGCAAAGCGGATCTTCCACAAATGGGACTGACCCGCCTTGAGCGCTTGGTATTCCGCATCGGTGAGGAAGCCCTGATGCAGCAGTTCTGACAGCCGCTCTGCATTGAAATGGCGCTTCACCACCCAGCCGATCATCTGTATGTCGCGCAGGCCGCCGGGGTTGGACTTGATGTTGGGTTCCAGGTTGTAGGCCGTGTCACCGAAGCGTGCATGACGGGCCTTCTGTTCCTCACACTTGGCGGAAAAGAATTCGTTGCTGGGCCAGATCCGGTCTGGTCCTGTACTTACTTTCATTTGCTGAAACAGCATTTCACTGCCTGCCAGAAAGCGCGATTCCATGAGATTGGTGACGATGGTGACATCGGCGACAGCCGATTCCACGCACTGTTCCAGTGTGCGCACGCTGTGCCCGACTTCCAGTCCGATATCCCAGAGGAAAGTGATCAGTTGCTCGATGTCTTCTGCCTGCTTGCCTGCAGGCACTGCGCCAACCAGGATGAGCACATCCACATCGGAGGCTGGGTGCAGTTCACCACGCCCGTAGCCGCCTACGGCGACCAGCGCGCCGTCATTGTCTGTTGCAATGAAATGCTGCCAGGCGCGCTGCAGTATCTGATCCACGAAATCCGCGCGGGCATGCACCAGATCCTCGACAGCTTCGCCGGCGTTGAAGCGGTCGGCAAGTACCGTCTTGCTGCGTGCGATGATGTCGCGGAAAGCGGCGAGCGGGTCTGTGGCCTGGCTCAGTTGTTGATCCAGGTCCGGAATGAGGGATATGGGCATCAGTGTTCTGCCTGCTCTTCTTTTCGCAGGGTGAGGACTTCGTGGCCGGTCTCAGTGACTAAAATGGTATGTTCCCATTGCGCGGAGAGCTTGCGGTCGCGGGTGACCACGGTCCAGCCATCACCGAGTTGCTTGACGTCTTTCTTGCCTGCATTCACCATGGGTTCGATGGTAAAGATCATGCCGGGCTGCATTTCCGCTCCACTGCCGGCTTTGCCGAAATGCAATACCTGCGGGTCTTCGTGGAAGCCCCGGCCAATGCCATGACCGCAGTATTCCCTCACCACGGAATAGTGATTGGCCTCCACGAAGCGCTGTATGGCATGGCCGATATCGCTGAAATGGGCGCCGGGCCGGACCACATCGATGCCTTTCCACATGGCTTCCCGGGTGATGTCGCACAGGCGGCTGGCGAGAATGCTGGGCTTTCCCACGCAGAACATCTTGCTGGTGTCGCCGTGCCAGCCATCCTTGATGACAGTGATGTCGATATTGATGATGTCGCCGCTTTTCAGTACTTTGTCACTGGGAATGCCATGACAGACCTGGTGATTAACCGAAGTGCAGATGGATTTCGGGAAGCAGTGGTAGTTGAGCGGGGCAGGGATGGCCTGCTGCTCGTTGACGATGTAGTCATGGCAGATCCGGTCCAGCTTGTCCGTGCTAACCCCCGGTTTTACATAGGGTTCGATCATTTCAAGCACCTCGGCCGCCAGGCGTCCGGCTGTACGCATCTTCTCGATTTCTTCGGGTGTTTTTATGGTTATGGCCATCCTGGTACCTGGGGTTTGTGGCTCGAATTTGTTGAATCAAGCCGTTTATGGTATAAAACGCGCCGCCAAACGGCAAATACACACGCCGGCTTTATGAATATAACGCGCATTATGGGTGCTCCTGAAAACGGAGTTTAGTGTGCCAGAGCCGGCGGAGGCTTAACCCTTACAATTAAAGGTAATATTATGAGTAACGTATCCATGCGCCAGATGCTCGAGGCTGGCGTGCATTTCGGGCACCAGACCCGCTACTGGAATCCGAAGATGGCACCTTATATCTTCGGTCAGCGCAATAAAATCCATATCGTAAATCTGGAGAAGACGCTTCCACTGTTCAATGATGCCATGAATTTCATCGGCAAACTGGCCTCCAATGGCGGTCGTGTGCTGTTCGTCGGCACCAAGCGCGCTGCCAGCGATGCAATCAAGGAAGAGGCCGAGCGTTGTGGCATGCCCTATGTCAACCACCGCTGGTTGGGTGGCATGCTCACCAACTACAAGACCATCAAACTGTCCATCAACCGTCTGAAAGAACTGGAAGCAATGGCGGCAGATGGCAGCATGGAGCAGAAATTCAACAAGAAGGAAGCCCTGGGTCTGAAGCGCCAGCTGGAAAAGCTGGAGCGTAGCGTGGGCGGCATCAAGAACATGCGTGGTATTCCCGATGCCATGTTCGTGGTGGATACCGGCCATGAAGACATCGCTGTCGCCGAAGCGCGCAAGCTGGGTATCCCCGTCATCGGTGTGGTGGATACCAACAATGACCCGGATCTGGTCGACTATGTCATTCCCGGTAATGATGACGCCATCCGCGCCATTCAGCTTTACGTACAGGGCGCTTCAGCTGCCATACTGGAAGGCCGTGCGGTTGCCGCGCAGTCTGTCGCAGCTGAAGCAGCTCCGGAAGCCGCCTCTGAAGCAGAAGCCGCAGAAGGCTGACAGAGAATAGATATCGGGATATCCCCTGTTCCGTGAAAGCGGGGCAGGGGAATCATATTTTTTGTGCATGCCGAACCGGTATGTGCCCAAGTTATACAGATAGTGAGGAACACCATGGCAATAACAGCAGCTTTGGTAAAAGAACTTCGCGAGCGCACCGGCGCTGGCATGATGGAATGCAAGAAGGCATTGGTTGAAACCGATGGTGATATTGAACTGGCGATTGAGAACATGCGTAAGTCCGGCCAGGCCAAGGCGGCCAAGAAAGCCGGTCGCATTGCAGCAGAAGGTGTGATCGTCATACAGGCCAGTGATGACGGCAAGAAGGTCGCCATGGCCGAAGTTAACTGCGAGACCGATTTTGTCGCCAAGGACGAGAATTTCCTGTCCTTTGCCAATGCGGTGGCCGAGCGTGTGCTCAACAGCGATGTGGCTGACGTGGAAGAGCTGAATGCACTGCCTTTGCACGAAGGTGAGGACATCACCGTGGAAGAAGCCCGTCAGGCGCTGGTATCCAAGATCGGTGAGAACATGAATGTACGCCGTTTCATTCGTCTGGAAAGCGATGGCCAGATTGCGAGCTACCGTCACGGTGTCCGTATTGGCGTGCTGGTGGATCTTTCCGGTGGTGACGAGGAACTGGGCAAGGACCTGGCCATGCACGTGGCGGCCAGCAACCCGGTCTGTGTTGAAGAAAAAGATGTTCCCCAGGATCTGCTGGCAAAGGAAAAGGAGATCATCGAAGCCCAGGCCAAGGAGAGTGGCAAGCCGGACAACATCATCGAGAAGATGGTGGAAGGCCGTATTCGCAAATATCTGGCTGAAATCACCCTCACCGGACAGGCTTTTGTCAAGGACCCAGATACCACTGTGGGTAAACTGCTGGATTCCACCGATGCCACTGTCAACCGCTTCGTGCGCTTCGAAGTGGGTGAAGGTATCGAGAAAAAGCAAGAAAACTTTGCTGAAGAGGTGATGGCGCAGGTTCGCGGCGAATAATCCTCTGCACCGAGTCAGCCAGACCGGACCGCATAAAAGGCGTGGATTGTTCCACGCCTTTTTTTTGCTACACAACAGCCATGGCTGTTGATACTATTCGTTTCCTGCAATTCGATGAAAACCGGAGAAAACAAGAGCATGCCCGATGGTGAGCGAACGTATCGCAGGGTGCTGCTGAAACTCAGCGGCGAGGCCCTGATGGGTGAAGGGGATTTTGGTATCGATCCCGCGGTTATGAGCCGGCTGGCGCGGGAGATCGCGGCCCTGGCAGCCGATGGTTATGAACTGGCGCTGGTCATCGGCGGTGGAAATATTTTCCGCGGCGCGGGACTGGCAGGTGGCGGCATGGACCGGGTCACCGGCGACCACATGGGCATGCTGGCGACGGTAATCAATTCCCTTGCCATGGGCGATGCCCTGCGCAAGGCCGGCGTAGATGCCCGGGTACTTTCTTCCCTGGATATGGATCAGGTCTGCGAACCCTATGCCGTCTACCGCGCACTGGAACATCTGGACAGAGGCAGGGTGGTGATTCTTTCTGCAGGTACCGGAAATCCTTTTTTCACGACCGATTCTGCCGCCAGCCTGCGGGCCATCGAGATCCAGGCGGATCTGCTGATCAAGGCTACCAAGGTGGATGGCGTGTATTCCGCAGATCCCATGAAGGACGACAGCGCGGTCTTCTATTCCCGGCTCAGTTACGACAAGGCGCTTGCAGACAAGCTGGGCGTGATGGATGCCACCGCGCTGATACTTTGCCGCGACCAGGATCTGCCGCTGCGGGTAATGAACATCAATGATGAGGGCGCACTGGCGCGTCTTCTGAAAGGAAATGATATTGGAACACTGGTTAGCTCCGGAGAACAGGCATGATAGATGACATTAAACAGGACGCTGCTGACCGAATGGACAAGTCGGTCAAATCACTGCAGGATTCACTGGCAAAAATCCGTACCGGTCGAGCTCACCCCAGCTTGCTGGATCACCTGACTGTTTCCTACTATGGTGCTGACACGCCCCTGAAGCAGGTGGCGAACGTAAATGTCGAGGATGCCCGCACCCTGACCATCCAGCCCTTCGAACAGAGCATGGTCAAGGCAGTCGAAAAAGCCATCATGGAATCGGATCTGGGTCTGAACCCGAACACGGCGGGAACGGTAATCCGCGTGCCCATGCCAGCGCTGACCGAAGAGCGCCGCAGGGACCTGACCCGCGTGGTTCGCCAGGAAGGCGAGCACGCAAAGGTGGCGGTCCGCAACGTGCGCCGGGATGCCAACGGCGATCTCAAGGACCTGGTCAAGGAAAAGCTCATTACCGAGGATGACGAGCGACGCGGGCAGGAAATCATCCAGAAACTCACCGATCTGCATGTCAAGGAAATCGATGAACTGCTGGAAGCCAAGGAAAAGGATCTGATGGCCGTTTGAACAGCCATCCGCCTCTCCAAACAGCTCTTCAGTGGACAAGATGCCGGAACATGTCGCCATCATCATGGATGGCAACGGGCGTTGGGCGCAGCAGCGCGGCAAGGCCCGTCATGCAGGACACCGCGCCGGTGTGGAGACTGTACGCAGGGTCATCGAAACCTGCGGTCAGCAGGGGGTCAGGGTGCTGACCCTTTTTGCCTTCTCCAGCGAGAACTGGCAACGCCCCAAGACCGAAGTGAAAATGCTCATGGAGCTGTTCTTCACGGCGCTGAACCGCGAAGTGCGGCGCATGAAAAAGCGCAATGTGCGTCTGCGCATCATTGGCGATATCAGTGCCTTTTCCGACAAGCTTCAGAAACTGATCATCGAAAGCGAAAAGACCACTGCAGACAACGACTGCCTGCTGTTACAGGTGGCGGCCAACTACGGCGGGCGCTGGGATATCACCCAGGCTGCGCGTAAGCTGGCGGAACAGGTGGAGCAGGGCGAACTCAAGGTCGATCAGATCACCGAAGAAACACTGGCGCAGCATCTGTCCTGCCCCGATGTGCCCGAACCGGATCTGTTTATCCGCACCGGTGGAGAAAAGCGTATCAGCAATTTTCTTTTATGGCAGTGCGCCTATACCGAACTTTATTTTTGCGAAACCCTGTGGCCGGATTTTGACCAGGAAGACCTGCTGGCTGCATTCAGGGACTATGCCGGCAGGCAGCGGCGCTTTGGGCGTGTTGCCGAGCAGGTGAGCTGATGCTCAAGACACGCATACTCACGGCACTGGTTCTTGCTCCCCTGGTCATCTGGGCTGTACTGGGCCTTTCCAACGCCTGGTTTGCACTGGTGTTGGGGGCGATCATTCTTGGCGGGGTCTGGGAACTGGGTAATCTCAGTGGCATCGGCGCCGTTTCTGCCAGGCTGGTGCTGGTGGCCCTTGCCGGCATTGGCCTGTGGTTGCTTTTTGGCCTGCGGGCAGCGGCCTGGACCGGCCCGTTTCTTCAGATACTCGCCGCAGCCTGGCTGCTGAACCTGTTGCTGCTGCTTTCCAGGCGTTTCTCTCCCCGGGAACGAACCGGTCTGAATCTTCCCTGGCTGTTTATGGGGCTGGTGGCGCTGACCGGCGCCTGGCTGGCTTTCGTCAAGCTCCATGGCAGGGCAGATCATGGTCCGCAACTGATGCTGTTTGCCATGATACTGGTCTGGGTGGCTGATTCCGGCGCCTATTTTGCCGGCCGTGCGTTTGGGCGGCGCAAGCTGGCGCCTCATATCAGCCCCGGAAAGACCGTGGAAGGCGTGCTGGGTGCACTGGCCGGTGGCGCCGTGGCCGGTACCGTTCTGATCTGGCTGAAATGGCTGCCGTTGTCTCCTGTGGTGGTGGTACTGCTGTGCGTGGGTACGGTGCTGGTGTCCGTGGGTGGTGATTTGTGGGAAAGCTTTCTCAAGCGTGAACGGGGCATCAAGGACAGCGGTAACATCCTGCCGGGACATGGCGGTGTGCTGGACCGTATCGATGCCCAGCTTGCCTCCGCTCCCTTTTTCGTGGGCCGCCTGATTGCTTTGGGTGTGTTGTCTTGACCGGCGTCAGCATTCTTGGCTCGACCGGTTCCATCGGCAAGAGCACCCTGGATGTGCTGGCCCGTCATCCCGACCGCTACCGGGTAGTGGCGTTGAGCGCCAACACTGATGTGCAGGGCCTGCTGCAACAGTGTCTGGATTTCCAACCGCGACTGGTGGCCATGGCGGATGCCGGCAGCGCCGCGCAGCTCGAAGCACTGCTGAAAGAGCAAGCGCCCGACATTCAGGTTCTGGCAGGTGAAGAAGGACTGAATGCCGTGGCCTGTCATGCGGATGCAGATGCGGTGATGGCGGCCATCGTGGGAGCGGCTGGTCTGCTGCCCATTCTCGCTGCCGTGGAGGCCGGCAAACGTATTCTGCTGGCCAACAAGGAAGCATTGGTCGTGGCTGGCGGCCTGTTTATGGAGGCAGTCGAGAGAAACAAAGTGCGGGTGCTGCCTATCGACAGCGAGCACAACGCCGTATTTCAGTGCCTGCCGGAAAACTATGCCCGCGACATGGACCGGCAAGGAGTGAAACGTATCCTGCTGACGGCTTCCGGCGGACCTTTTCGTACACTGGAACGGGAAGCACTTGAGCGCGTGACGCCAGAGCAGGCCTGTGCCCATCCCAACTGGGACATGGGGCGCAAGATCTCCGTGGATTCCGCCACCATGATGAACAAGGGGCTGGAAGTCATCGAGGCCCACTGGCTGTTCGATGCCGCGCCGGAGCGGATAAAGGTGGTGGTGCATCCCCAGAGCGTGATCCATTCCATGGTGGAATACGTGGATGGCTCCGTACTGGCCCAGCTGGGCAACCCGGATATGCGTACACCCATCGCCCACGCACTGGCCTGGCCGGAGCGCATCGCTTCCGGTGTGGACAGCCTGAATCTGTTCGATGTGGCACACCTGGATTTCGAGGAGCCTGACCTGGCACGTTTCCCCTGCCTGGCCCTGGCTTTCCGCGCCATCGAAGAGGGATGCAGCATGCCGGCCATACTCAATGCCGCCAACGAAGTGGCCGTGGCTGCCTTTCTGTCCGAAAGATGCAGCTTCCTGCAGATCCCGCAAATCATTGAAGAGACGATGAATACCCTGCAATCCGAGCCTGCAGATGACCTGGGTGTATTGTTGGACGCTGATCGCCGGGCCCGGGAGACTGCGGAACGATTGGTGCAGGCCGGGGTCACAAGGACATGTTAGAAACCCTTGCCAACAGCATCTTTGGATTTGTTCTCGCTATCGGCATCCTGGTCACGGTGCATGAGTTTGGCCATTTCTGGGTGGCGCGCAAGCTGGGCATCAAGGTGCTGCGTTTCTCCATCGGTTTTGGCAAACCGCTGCTGACCTGGCGCCGCAAGAATGACGACACGGAATATGTCCTAGCAGCCATTCCTTTGGGTGGATATGTGAAGATGCTGGATGAGCGTGAAGGCAAGGTGCCGGAAGAGGAAGTGGAGCGTGCGTTCAACCGCCAGCCTCTTTGGGTGCGGACACTGGTTGTTCTGGCAGGTCCGGTGTTCAACCTGGTCTTTGCGGTACTGCTGTTCTGGGTCGTGCTGGTTATGGGAGAGACCGGTTTACGCCCCATCGTCGGGGAAGTGACAGCCAACTCGCCTGCTGCTGAAGCCGGATTCGTTCCCGGTGAGGAGATAACAGGCATCAACGGCAAGCCAACCCCAACCTGGACCCAGATGCTGTATCAGTTTGCTTCTTCTTCAGCGAGCGGAAACAGTGTGGTCATCGAGACCCGTGACAAGGATGACCGGCTGCAAAAACATGTGCTGGCTTTTGATGCTATTGGAGATATGGCGGAGGTGAAAGACCCGTTGCAGGCGCTTGGCATCAAGCCGGATTTGCCCCAGGCTCCACCCGTGATCGGGAAGGTACTGCCCGGCCAGCCCGCCGAGAAAGCAGGGCTGTTACCCGGTGATAGCATCGTTCAGGTGGATGGCGTGCCCATGGAAAGCTGGATACAGTGGGTCAAGTATGTCCGCAAGCGCCCCCTCGTGCCCATGCAACTCACCATTGAGCGTGAAGGGCGACGCATGGAACTGGAACTGATCCCCCAGGTAGTAGAGGCAGACGGGAAGTCTGTCGGTCGCATCGGGGCGGCCAACAAAGTGGACCCGGCGCTTCGGGCGAAATACCGGGTGCAGTATTCCCTGGGAGTATTGGAGGCATTTCCGGCGGCTGTCGTGAAAACCTGGGACTTTTCGGCGCTTACGCTGAAAGTGATGTGGCGTATCCTCAGCGGTCAGGCATCGCTCAAGAATCTGGGCGGACCCATCACCATGGCCAGTGCGGCGGGCAGCGCTGTGGATGCGGGGATGGTGTATTTCCTGAAACTGCTGGCCATCATCAGCATCAGCCTGGGGGTATTCAACCTTCTGCCGGTGCCTGTTTTGGACGGCGGGCACCTGTTCTACTTCCTGATTGAAGCGGTTACCGGCAAACCGCCGTCCGAGCAGTTCATGCTCCGCGGACAGCAGGTGGGGCTGGCCCTGCTGCTGAGCCTCATGATACTGGTGTTCTATCAGGATATCGCCCGCCTCGGCGGGTAGAAAGCCCAGTCTACGCGATGCAAGGACGCATCCTCCCGGGCGGCGTAAAAAAAGCCGGATTAGGATGCAATTTCCAAGTCAGCCTATATAATACGGCATCACTAAAAAAGTGGGACAACCACCTCTACATTATGCGCATGGCCCGATATATTTTCGCGAGTTTGTTTGCCCTGATGCTGGCGATGCCGGTTGCTGCCGATTCTTTCGTTGCAAAGGATATCCGGGTAGAGGGGCTGCAGCGTATTTCCGCAGGTACCGTGTTCAACTACCTGCCGGTAAAACCGGGAGACACGATCGACGAGCGAACCGTGCCGAGCATCATTCGTGCCCTTTACAAAACCGGGTTCTTCAAGGACGTGCGCCTGGAGCGGGATGGGCAGGTGCTGAATATCATCGTGCAGGAACGTCCGGCCATTGCCCAGATCGATATCACCGGCAACAAGTCCATCAAGACCGAAGATCTGCAGAAAGGTCTGGCGGATATTGGCCTGGCTGAAGGGCGTACCTTCAACCGCTCGGTGCTGGACAAGATAGAACAGGAACTGCGAAGCCAGTTTTTCAACAGCGGCAAATACGGGGTGCAACTGCAAACCGAGGTCATTCCCCTGGAAAGGAATCGCGTCGCGGTAAAGATCAAGATCCAGGAAGGTGACACGGCGCGCATCCGCGGTATCAATATCATCGGCAACAAGACTTTCAGTGATGAAGACCTGGAGGCCGGCTTTCAGTCCAAGATTGGTGGCTGGTTTGCCTGGTTCACCAAGGAAGACCAATATTCGCGGCAGAAGCTGGCGGGGGATCTCGAACTGCTCAAGTCTTTCTATCTCGACCGGGGTTATCTAAATTTCAGGGTGGATTCGACACAAGTCACGATCAGCCCGGACAAGAAAGGCATTTTCATTACCATCAATGTCAGTGAAGGCGATATTTATACCATTGGCGATGTGAAGATTACCGGCAAGCTCATCGTCGATCCGGAAGAATATTTCCCGCTGATCCATCTGCGCCGGGGCGAACCCTTTTCACGACGCAAGGTCGTGGACAGCACAGACAGGATTACGGACAAGCTTTCGGAAATGGGCTATGCGTTTGCCAACGTCAACCACATTCCGGAAATCGATGAAGAGAAAAAGACGGTGTCCATCACCTATTTCATGGATCCGGGAAAACGGGTCTATGTGCGCCGTATCGATGTCAAGGGCAACACCCGGACCCGGGATCGTGTGGTCCGCCGGGAAATGCGGCAGATGGAAAACACCTGGATGTCCAACAGCAAGCTGACTTTTTCCAGGGAACGTCTCCGCCGTCTGGGGTTTTTCGAAGACGTCACCATTGAAACGCCTTCAGTCCCGGGATCTACAGACCTGACGGACGTGCTGGTGACGGTAAAGGAAAAACCGTCGGGTTCACTCGCCGGCGGACTGGGCTATTCCGGCAGTCAGGGCATCAGCTTCTCCGCGAGTATTACCGAAGATAATTTTCTGGGCACAGGCAAGAAGGTCACACTCGCGGCCAATACCAGCAGCTACAACACCAAATATCAGCTGTCGTATTTCAATCCCTATGCGACGATCAACGGTGTCAGCCGGGGTTTCAATCTCAGCTACCAGAAGACGGATTACAACGAGCTCAATATCTCCGACTATCTGACCGATACTTCCGAAGCTTCTGTGAACTATGGCGTGCCGCTCAGTGATTTCAACCGCTTGCGCATGAAATTTGCCATAGAGAACATCGATCTGACCCTGGGCAGTCTGCCTCCTCTGGAGATCATCGACTTCGTGAATCAGGAAGGCGACAACTACCTGAACTTCAAGCTCACGGGAAGCTGGAGTCATGATTCCCGTGACAGCGCCATTTTCCCTACCGTCGGCACATCCCAGTCCTTTTCGACGGTAGTGACGATTCCAGGCAGCGATCTGCAGTTCTACAAGCTGTCCTACCGCTACCGCCAGTATGTGCCCCTGTACCGCCGTTTTGTGTTTGCAGGCAGAGCTATACTGGGCTATGGGGACAGCTACGGCAAGACCCACAAGTTGCCGTTTTTCGAGAACTATTTTGCCGGGGGTGAGAAATCTGTGCGGGGCTTCAAGAACAATACCTTGGGTCCCAGGGATTCCACCGGCGATCCTCTCGGCGGCAATATCAAGCTCGTGGGTGGACTGGAACTGTATTCTCCGCCGCCGTTTGCACAGCTTGATTCCACGGTGCGGATGTCCGTATTCCTTGATGCGGGAAATGTATTCCAGGACCGGGTAGAATTGGATGAAATCCGGTATTCTGTAGGGATAGGGGCAACCTGGTTGTCGCCGATGGGAGCGATGACGCTCAGTTATGGTGTTCCGCTGAATGATAAGAGTTATGATGACGTGGAAAATTTCCAGTTTAGTTTTGGATCGGTTTTTTGAGGAGAGTAGAACGTGTTGAAAAAAATAACCCTGTTTGGCCTGATGGTGCTGTTTCTTTTATCCCTGAGCGGCGCAGCCGTTTCTGCAACCAAGATCGCCTATGTCGAAGTTGGCAAAGTGCTGCAGGAATCTCCCCAGGTAAAAGCGGTCAAGGAGAAAATCCGCAAGGAATTTTCCAAGCGTGATGACCAGTTGGTGTCCGAGCAGAAAAAGCTCAAGAAGCTGAAAGAGAAACTGAAGCGTGACGGTTCCATCATGAGCGACGCGGAAGTCAAACGGCTGGAGCGCGATATCATCGCCCGCACCCGCAAACTGAAGAATGCCCAGAGCGAATTCCAGGAAGACCTGGCCCTGCGCCAGAACGAGGAGCTGAGCAAGCTGCGCAAGGTCATTGCCGAAGTGATCGTCAAGGTCGCCAAGCGCGGGGGCTACGATCTGGTACTGGAAAGTGGTGTGGTATGGGCCAACGACAAAGTCAATATCACCAAGCAAGTGCTCAAAGAACTCAAGAAATAGCAGGCAGCATCTGAACCATGTCCGCCCAATTCACGCTTGCAGAACTGGCAGAGTGTTGCGGAGCGGACCTGCAGGGTGATGGCAACTGCCGTATCCAAGGTGTTGAAACCCTGGACAATGCGGCAGAAGGGCAGATCAGCTTTTTCAACAATCCCAGATATCGCAGGTTTCTCCAGGATACACGCGCTTCGGCGGTGATTTTACGGCCCTCCGATGCCAGGGACTGTCACACAAACGCGCTGTTGACAGACAACCCCTATCTGGCCTGGGCCAGGGTGACCCGCTGTTTTGCGCAGGCCCTGGACCTGGGAAAAGGGATACATGATGCTGCCGAGGTGGACGAGGAAGCCAGCATCCATCCCGATGCCGTAGTCGCCGCAGGCGCTGTCGTCGGCGCCGGCAGCCGTATCGAAGCCAATGCCTATGTAGGTCCAAACTGCGTGCTGGGCCGCGATGTGCTGCTCGGAGAGGGCTCCCGTCTGCTGGCCTCTGTTGTCCTGATGGACGGCGTGCGCATCGGGCGGGAATGTCTTATTCATCCGGGCGCCGTGATCGGCGCTGATGGTTTTGGTTTGGCCAGTGATCAGGGGCGTTGGGAAAAGGTGGCGCAACTTGGCAGCGTCACCCTGGGTGACCATGTGGAGGTGGGCGCCAATACCACGATCGATCGCGGCGCCATTCACGATACCGTGATTCATGACGGTGTGAAGCTGGACAACCAGATTCAGGTGGCCCACAACGTGGAAATTGGCGAGAATACTGCCATTGCCGCCTGTACCGGGATCTCCGGCTCCACGCGCATCGGTGCCGGCTGTACCCTGGCCGGTGGGGTCGGTGTGGTTGGCCATATCGAGCTGGCCGACGGTGTGCACGTATCCGGTGCCAGTGTGGTCAGCCGCTCGCTGCGGGAACCCGGCGTATACACCGGGGGTATTCTGGCCATGCCTCACAAGATCTGGCAGAAGAATATCGCCAGAATCAAGCAGCTGGACAGTATGGCGCGCCGCCTGAAGGAACTGGAGAAAGCCCTGTCCCGGCTGGAAGCGCAACCCGATGACAATGAAAAATAAGCCGGAACACCGACGGGCGCAGCACTGATCCCGCGGTCAAACCGCTGGCAACACAATCTGGAGATTCCTTTGGAAACCATGGACATCAGCCGTATTTTAGACCGTCTTCCACACCGTTATCCTTTCCTGCTGGTGGATCGGGTGCTGGAGTGTCAGCCCGGTGAGCGCCTGCTGGCGCTGAAAAACGTGAGCATGAACGAACCTTTCTTTCAGGGACATTTTCCCGGAAAACCGGTGATGCCGGGGGTGCTGATTGTCGAGGCGCTCGCGCAGGCCACCTGTCTTCTTGCCATGGAGACCGAAGCTTCCGAAGACAGTCTCATTTATCTTCTGACCGGCGTGGACAAGGCCCGCTTCAAGCGGCAGGTGCTGCCGGGTGAGCAGTTGCATCTGGAAGCAACCCTGGTCAAATGCCGGCGCGGTATCTGGGTATTCAGCACGGAAGCCAAGGTGGAAGGGAAACTGGTTGCCAGTGCCGAGATCATGTGTACAGCGAGGGAACTTTGATCCATCCTTCCGCCCTTGTCGACGAGGATGCCCGAATTGGCGAAGGTGTCCGTATCGGTCCGTTCAGCATCATCGGTCCTGGTGTGGAAATCGGGGATGGCTGCGATATCGCCTCCCATGTGGTGATCAGCCGCAACACCCGTCTGGGAAAGAACAACAGGGTGTATCAGTACGCTTCTGTTGGCGAAGACCCCCAGGACAAGAAATACGCGGGAGAAGAAACCTGGCTGGAAATCGGCGATGACAATGTCATCCGGGAATTTGCCACCATCAACCGGGGCACGGCCCAGGACAAGGGCGCTACCCGCATCGGCAATGACAATCTACTCATGGCATACACCCATGTTGCCCATGACTGTGTACTGGGTGACCATACCATACTGGCAAATGCCGCATCCCTGGGTGGACACGTACAGATACAGGACTGGGCCATCCTCGGTGGTTTTTCCATGGTGCATCAGTTCACGCGCATCGGGGCACACAGCTTCGCTGCCATGGGCAGCGCCATCGGCAAGGATGTGCCGCCTTTTGTCATGGTGTCCGGCAGCCCTGCCGAGCCCCGCGGTATCAATGCCGAGGGCCTCAAACGGCGGGGATTCGATGCGACCGCCATCAAGTTGCTCAAGGATGCCTATCGCATTCTGTACCGTTCCGGCATCTGTCTGGAAGAGGCTCAGAAAAAGATCAAGGCGCTCTGCGCCGGACAACCCCGCCTGGGTATTCTGCCTGAATTCCTGCGCAACCCCGCCCGCAGCATCATCCGTTAATGCGTATCGGCATCGTTGCAGCTGAGCCTTCCGGAGATCAGCTCGCTGCCGGACTGATGCGTGAGCTGCAAAAGCAGCATCCCCAGGTGACTTTCGAAGGTATCGGCGGTCCGCAGATGACAGCACTGGGTTTGCAGGGCTGGTTTCCCATGGAACGGTTGTCCGTGATGGGGCTGGTAGAGGTGCTGGGACGCCTTCCCGAACTGCTGAAGATACGCAAGACACTGATTCGGCGCTGGAAGCGGCAGCCGCCTGATCTTTTCATTGGGGTGGATGCGCCTGATTTCAATCTGAAGCTCGAAACCACGCTTAAAACAGATGGTGTTCCCACGGTTCACTATGTCAGTCCCACCGTCTGGGCATGGCGTCAGAAGCGGATACACAAGATCCGCGCTGCCGCAGATCTTGTGCTGAGCATCTTTCCCTTCGAGCATGACTTCCTGGCAAGACACGGGGTCCCCTGCACCTATGTCGGACATCCTCTGGCACATCGTTATCCTCTGCAGCCGGACAAAAAGACTGCCCGCGAGCAGCTGGGTCTTTCACCGGATGTTCCTGTCCTGGCGCTGCTCCCCGGCAGCCGGGGAGGGGAGGTTCAGCGACTTGCGCGGCCCTTCCTGCAGACGGCTGCAGCCTGTGCCAGCCAGCTCGATAGGCTGAAAGTGGTTTCCCCTCTGGCTACCGACAGGACCGAAGCTGCCTTCCGGCAGGCCTGTGAGGAATTCACACCGGAGCTGGACATCATGCTTACGCGTAACAATACCGCCCAGGTACTCACGGCGGCGGATGTAGTGCTGGTGGCTTCGGGAACGGCAACTTTCGAAGCCTTGCTCTGCAAGCGGCCCATGGTCGTGGGCTACAAGGTGAATCCGCTGACCTATCGCATCATCATGGGGCTGGGCATGCTCAGGATCGAGCATGTGGCCATGGCCAATCTGCTCAGCGAAGCGCCTCTGGCGCCTGAATTTATCCAGCAGGCCTGTGAACCCGAAAAACTGCTACCAGCTGTCCTGAATTTTTTCGGTGACGCTCCACTCGTGCAGGGAATTTTCAGGGAATACACCCGGACACATGAATCCCTGATCATGGAAACCGACACGCTGGCGGCAGGGGCTGTCCTGAATCTCTGGCGGGAAAGAAGCAATGACTGAGCTGATCTGTGGTGTGGATGAAGTGGGAAGAGGGCCTCTGGCGGGACCCGTGGTGGCCGCAGCAGTCATTCTCGATCCACGAAATCCCATCGATGGCCTGAATGATTCAAAAAAGCTTTCGGAGAAACGCCGCGAAAGGCTCTATGTGGAAATCCACGAAAAAGCCTTGGCCTTTGCCGTTGGGCGTGCGGAAGTCGAGGAGATCGATGCCATCAATATCCTTCAGGCTTCCCTGCTTGCCATGAAACGGGCGGTGGAGGGATTGTCCCTGGCGCCTGGCCATGTACTGGTGGATGGCAACAGGCTGCCACAGTTGTCCTGCAGTGCGGAAGCCATCATCGGGGGAGATGGCAGCGAGCCCTGTATCAGTGCGGCGTCTATCATTGCGAAAGTGACCCGTGACCGTGAAATGGTCGCTCTCGACGGTGTCTATCCGGGTTACGGTTTTGCACGCCACAAGGGCTATCCCACGAAAATCCACCTCCAGGCGCTGCAGGAACAGGGGATCACAAAAATTCACCGGCGCAGCTTTGGCCCGGTAAAACGCTTGCTGCTGACGGCCGGTGGCACTATGCTCGGGAACAATGATACTGGCAGGAACAATTTGTGATGGGCGCAGGCTGCTGAACAGCCGGGTGCGCAGGAGCAGCCAACTCGCGCTGGTACTGGCTCTGCTGGTGCCTGTGCTGCAGGCCGAGCCCTATGTGCAATGGGAAATGAAGCATTACGCGGTTGACGGTTCACTGGCGGGCCTGAAGGGAGATCCCCGCCGCGGACAGAAAATTGCCATTGCCCGGGGGAAGGGCAACTGCCTGGCCTGTCATCGGCTGCCGATTCCGGAAGAGGAGTTCCATGGTACGGTGGGTCCTCCCCTGTATGATATCGGCGCCCGCCTGACGGAAGGCCAGATTCGGCTCAGGATCATCGATGAAAAGCAGGTTAACCCCATGACCATCATGCCTGGCTTCTACCGGGATCCCAGGCATTTCTACCGTGTCCTGGACGAATATGAAGGCAAGACCATTCTGACTCCCCAGGAAGTCGAGGACGTGGTGGCTTATCTGCGCACCCTGAGGAAAATGCAGAAATGAAGGAGTTATCACAGGGAGTGTTCTGGCTGTTGCTGGCCTGGTCCGCCGCAAGTCCAGCGGAGCAGAATTTTACGCCTGTCTCCGGCAGTGCTTTTCTTTCCGGGCAAATGCGGGAAATGCAGGAAGACGATTTTGCAAATCCGGGGATGGATGTCGTGGATTACGGGCGCAGCCTGTTTCACAAGGCAGACGAGGAAGGCCACCGTTGTACTGACTGTCACGGTGAAGACGGCCGGAAACTCAACCTGCAGCACATTGCGGCCTATCCGGTCTATGATCCTGGGCAGGAGCGCCCCATCACCCTGCAGGATCAGGTCAATATCTGCTGGGAAGAGCGCATGGACAATTTCCCGCTGGTGTATGACTGCCGGGAAATGGTGGGGCTGGAAACCTATCTGAAATACCTTGCCCGGGGGCAGACCATAGCGGTAAAAACGGATGGTCCCGTGCGACCTTTCTATGAGGCCGGAAAGAAGCTCTACCACCAGCGTTTCGGCCAGTTGGAGATGTCCTGCTACCATTGTCACGACCAGCATCGCGGGGCTTGGCTGCGGGGACAACAGCTGAACCAGAGCAACGGCTTTCCCGTGTATCGCCTGTCCACCAGCCGTGTCACCAGTCTGCACCGGCGCTTCAGTGAATGCCTGGCATCGTTTCGCGCAGAGCCTTTTCTGCCGGGTTCTGATGAGTACATCAACCTCGAAGTGTATGTCACCTCCCGGGGCAACGGGCTGAAAATCGAGACGCCGGCCATCCGGGATTAAGTTTTATTTGTGTTTTCACTAATTCTACTTTGTCATATTTCCCCACCCCTCCGCCGACAGGATTCTGTGGCAGCCTGTCGTCGCCGGTGTCGCTCTTGAATAAGTCTGGCGAGTTGTTTGGGTGTAGGTTCTGGCTT
>NZ_JBHNMF010000017.1:0-22315 GCF_048562965.1 Thiolapillus sp.
CGTAGTCAATGTTCAGCAAAAAGAGGATGTTGAGTACCTGACAAACAAAAGCATTTATTGTCTGGAACCTTACAAAACCCTCTACCTCAGCTATGAAGGAGCCGCCTACCCTTGCTGCTTTAAAAAAAGCCAATCTATGTGGGGAGACCTGAATAACAATGACGCTATGCAAATCTGGCATTCCGAGCTGATGGCATCACTCAGGGATCACGTCAGGAAGCAAAGCTATCCCGTTTCCCTTTGCAGTAACTGCATGAAGACCCATGCTTATCCCAAGAGAAACTCGGCGCGCAGCCACGCTCTGCACTATGCCAGATGGCTGGAAGACAAATATGCACTCCCCAAGGAGGAGGGGAAGGAAGAACCTCTCATTACCTTTGATGTCGAGCTGACAGAAAAGATCAAGGCCATGCCGGACTGGAACCAGGAGCTATTCAATATTCTAAACCAGTCCATAGGCACCGTAGCACATGCCCCCGATACCGAGACTGACTGAATGATGCTGATCAGGTATAGCCATAGTACTCCTGGTAAGGCATGCAACGGCGCCTCACTTCCTCGATATCACTGTCCCCAAGTACCTGCTGATAACGGTTTCTTTCCGGGTGTATCCCCTTGCCCGGATTGCGTAGCAATCCCTCGTCTTCACCGATAAATTCAAGGATACGTTGGCTGCAGTTGACGGGATTTGAGGTGAAATCCTCATAACCGATCTCGAGCACACGATCGGCGCCTCCCAGCTGCTTATACTCGGTCATCACCGCCATGGCCTCCACCCAGTAACTGGTGGCAGCCGACATGTCAGGCAATGACACCACCTTGCCTTCGAACAGGCTGGCCACCACGTTCAGTGGATTACGGTAAATGTGAATGAAGCGCGCCTGCGGGAACATCTGGCTGATCATCAGCATGCCATAGAAATGCTGCGGTGTCTTGTCGAACCAGCGTCCATGGGGATTACCACGTTTCTGCAGATACAGTTGGCCATATTTTTCCGCCAATTCCTTGCGCGAGTTGGAAGCCGCCACCAAGGCATCAAACTCTTCTCGGCTGACGCCATCCATTTCCTGCTGTTTTCTCACTACTGGGTTGTGCTGGTAAGGTCGCAGAAACTGGGGTGAACCAAAGGGGTCGGTCCAGCGAAAGAAATGCGTTTCCTCCGGGCACTCGAGCCGAGGGTGGCGACGCAGCACATTGCGCAGCATTGTGGTTCCCGAGCGTACGCACCCGACGATAAAAAACGGCGTATCGTCCTGATGGGCGGGTTCCGTCTGAGCATGTTTGCCACGCAGGTTCTTGAGTATCTTGATCAAAGACTTTTCCTCCTTAACGGATGACTCAGGAAAAACTATGAAGCAACTGCGACAATTCCACGGTCTTCTCCTTCATGAGCTGCTGATCACCACGGGTCTCAAGGTTGAGGCGCAGCACCGGCTCGGTATTGGAAGCCCGCAGGTTGAAACGCCAGTTATCATATTCCAGAGACAGGCCATCGGTGCGATCCACGCGCTTGGCGGAAGGCAGATATTTCTCCTCCACGGCTTTTACTGCTTCAGCCGCATCCTTTACCTTGAAGTTGATCTCGCCGCTGGTAGGGAATTTTGCGATACGCTCGTCCAGCATGCTGCTCAGGCTGCGTCCCTTCACGCTGATCAGCTCGGCAACCAGCAGCCAGGGAATCTGCCCGCTGTCACAATAGGCGAAATCACGGAAGTAATGGTGTGCGCTCATCTCCCCGCTATAGATGGCATCCTCTTCACGCATGCGCTGCTTGATGAAAGCATGCCCCGAAACACTCTGGATGGGAATGCCCCCCGCCGATTCGACAATATCGATGGTGTTCCAGATAACCCGGGGATCATAGATGATCTTGGAACCGGGATGCTTGGCCAGAAAGGCTTCCGCGAGCAGGCCGACGATGTAGTAGCCTTCGATGAAGCGGCCTGTTTCGTCGAACAGGAAGCAGCGGTCGTAGTCGCCGTCCCAGGCGATCCCGAAATCCGCCTTGTGTTCCAGCACCGCATCGATGGTGGCCTGGCGGTTCTCCGGCAGGATGGGGTTGGGTATGCCATTGGGGAAAGTGCCGTCCGGCTCGAAGTTGATGCGCACGAATTCAAAAGGCAGATGTTCTTCGAGGAGATCGATGATGGGGCCGGCGCCGCCATTGCCTGGGTTGGCGACGATCTTCAGGGGTTTGAGCTTGTCCAGGTCGACATAACCGAGCAGCGCCCGAATATAGTCGTCTTTCCACTCGACACTTTCCACCGTGCCCTTCTGTTCGGCATCAGTAAATTCATTCTGCTCTGCCAGCTCGCGAATATCCTGCAGACCGGTATCGGCGCTGATGGGACGGGAGCCTTCCCGCACGAACTTCAGACCGTTGTAGTCCAAGGGATTGTGGCTGGCGGTAACCATGATGCCACCGTCATAGCCATAATGATCCGTGGCAAAATACACGATCTCTGTACCACACAGTCCCAGTTCCTTGACATTCACCCCACTGTCCGTGAGTCCGCGAACCACGGCTTTGAGCAGCCCGGGACTGGACAGACGGATATCCTCCCCCACTACCACAGTTTTCGGATTGAGAAACGCTGCATAGGCCCTGCCGATGCGATAGGCAATATCTTCATTGAGCTGGTCAGGAATACGGCCGCGTACGTCATAGGCCTTGAAACAGGTTATTTTTTCCATGAGAAATCCTCGGTGCTGCGCGATGACAATATTTGTATCATTATACCACCGCTGGATACGGGAATTCTCAGTGGCTGCCGCTCATCTGCCTGCCAGCAACTGGCTCAGAAAATGTCTCGCCCTGCTGTAGATACCAGGACACTTGTTTTCCCGGGGACCGGCAACATTGAGCACACGAACCCCGTGAGCCTCAAGCCAGCTGTGCACCTGCGCCACATTCCCCCCGTGATCCATATCCTGCACCAGCACCGCTCTGCCCAGTTCTTCGGCAACACGCAGAGTATAGGCCGTACCGCCGCTGAGTTCGCCACAATTCAGGATCAGCGTGGCATCGGCATCCCGCACATTCAGGCGCGTGCGCACGCTATAGTCAGCGCTTTCCGTCTCTTTCAGTGGATAGCGCTCATCTAGCGGACCATCCAGCGCCAGCCTGCCCTTGGGGCACCAGCCGCCGCAGCGCAGCCCCAGTTCCAGCGCCACGTCGAGGGCGGCACGATCCACGCCCGTCTGTCCGCCGGATATAATTCTGATATCTGGTTTCTTCATAACGTTCAGGTGAAACAATTTCCCGGCAATAGAACAGTTTCCGGCGTCCAACACCAACATTCGGCCTTGCCGGAACACTGGACATAAAAAAACCACTCACATCTCTGCAAGTGGTTAGTTTATATGGCGTCCCCTAGGGGAGTCGAACCCCTGTTACCGCCGTGAAAGGGCGGTGTCCTAGGCCTCTAGACGAAGGGGACAAGTAAACTTGTCGCTTGAAATTGTTGGTGGAGCCAGGCGGGATCGAACCGCCGACCTCAACACTGCCAGTGTTGCGCTCTCCCAGCTGAGCTATGGCCCCGCTTAAGTACCTATGGAACCTCTGCAGTGCCTTAGGCTTCCTCAAGAGGCGCGTATGATAATCCAGTCATTTTTCCCTGTCTACAGTTTTTGAAAGATTTTTTGCATTGCTGCCCTTCATCCCTTACCCCAGGAATCTCTCAGGGTAACCACGCGGTTGAATACCAGTTCCCCGGCATTGGCCGCCTTGGTATCCCGGCAGAAATAGCCTTCGCGCTCGAACTGGAAGCGCTCGCCGGGTTCCGCTTCAGCCAGTGCGGGTTCGAGCATGGCCTGGCATACGGTCAGGGATTCGGGATTCAGGAACTGCTGGAACGGCTTGTCTTTATCACCGTCTGGCGCCGGCACAGTGAACAGGCGGTCATACAGCCGCACTTCGGCGGGCACTCCCGACAGCGCGGAAACCCAGTGGATGACGCCTCTCACCTTGCGCCCTTCCGGGTTCTTGCCCAGGGTATTGGGATCATAAGTGCATTGCAGTTCCTTGATCTCACCGCTGACATCCTTGATGACCTTTTCACAGATGATGGTGTAAGCGTTGCGCAGTCGCACCTCGCCACCGGTGATCAGGCGTTTGTACTTCTTGTTGGCTTCCTCGCGGAAATCTGCCCGGTCTATCCACAGCTCCCGTGCGAATTTCAGTTCACGCGTACCCATGGATTCGTCCTTGGGATGGTTTGGCCCCTGGAGAATCTCTTCCTGTTCCTCCGGGTAGTTGGTAATGACCACGCGCAGGGGATCGAGCACCGTCATGCGACGAGGCGCGGTACGGTCCAGGTCTTCGCGGATGCTGGCTTCAAGCACACTCATCTCCACGGTGCCATCGGATTTGGTGACGCCGATACGGTTGCAGAAATCACGAATGGCGGCAGGCGTATAGCCGCGGCGCCGCAACCCGGCAATGGTGGGCATGCGCGGGTCGTCCCAGCCTTCCACGTGTTCCTCGGATACCAGCTGGGTGAGCTTGCGCTTGCTCATCACCGTGTATTCCAGGTTCAGCCGGGCGAACTCTATCTGTCGCGGATGACAGGGTATGGTGATGTTGTCCAGTATCCAGTCATACAGGGGGCGGTGATCCTCGAACTCCAGGGTGCAGAGGGAATGGGTGATGCCTTCCAGCGCATCGGAGATCGGGTGGGTGAAATCGTACATGGGATAGATGCTCCATGTATCACCCGTCTGGTGATGCACCGCCCCGCGACGGATGCGGTAGATGGCCGGATCCCGCATGTTCATGTTCGGAGATGCCATGTCTATCCTGGCCCGCAGGGTGCGTGTGCCATCCTCGAACTCGCCTGCCCGCATGCGCTTGAACAAGTCCAGGTTCTCTTCCACGCTGCGGTCCCGGAAGGGGCTGTCCTTGCCGGGTTCGGTGAGGGTGCCACGGTACTCGCGCACCTGGTCGGCATTCAGGTCACAGACATAGGCCTTGCCGCTTTCGATGAGCTCCACGGCAAACTGATACAGCTGCTCGAAATAGTCCGAGGCGAAGTACTGGCCCGCCCACTGATACCCCAGCCAGCGCACATCATCCTTGATGGCTTCCACGTACTCTTCATCCTCCTTGTGGGGATTGGTGTCGTCGAAGCGCAGGTTGCACTGGCCGTTGTAGTCTTCCGCCACGCCGAAATTGAGCACGATGGACTTGGCATGGCCGATATGCAGGTAGCCGTTGGGCTCCGGGGGAAAACGGGTACGTATGCTGCTGTGTTTGCCGCTGGCCAAGTCTTCTTCGATGATCTGGCGGATGAAGTTTGTTGGTTTGTTGTTTTCTGTCATGACAGCTTCTGTATGTAGTCGATGGCTTTGTCGATGCGGCGCAGGCAGGCTGCCTGACCGATCATTTCCATGGTGAGATCCAGATCCGGTGACGGCGCACCACCGGTGACGGCAACCCGCACAGGCATGGCCACTTTGCCGAAGCCCACCTCCAGGGTTTTGACAGCGCTGTCTATCACCTCGTGAATGTCTTCCCGGTTCCATTCCGAAAGCTCTGCCAGCCGGGCGCGTACCAGCGCCAGGGGCTCCAGTGCAGCTTCCTTCAAGGCCTTTTTTGCCGCTTTGGGTTCGAAGGTATCGAAATCCCGGTAATAGAAGGCGCTGATCCGCGCCAGTTCCACCAGGGTGCTGGCGCGTTCCCGCTGCGCTTCAACCACCTGCACCAGATCCGGGCCTTCGGTGGGATCAATATCCAGCTTGCCCAGATGGGGCGACAGCAGCCGCGCAATGCGTTTCGGATCATCAGACTTGAGGTAGTGCTGGTTGATCCACAGCAGCTTTTCCGTATTGAATGCCGAAGGCGCCCTGTTGACTTCGGCGAGATCGAACAGCTCCACCATTTCATCCAGGGAAAAGATCTCCTGATCACCATGAGACCATCCCAGCCGTACCAGGTAGTTGAGCAGCGCTTCGGGCAGAAAACCTTCTTCCATGTACTGCATCACACTCACCGCACCATGTCTTTTCGACAGGCGTGCGCCATCGTCGCCGAGAATCATGGGCAGGTGGGCATACTCGGGCACTTTCAGGCCCAGGGCGTTGAGCAGGTTGATCTGACGTGGCGTGTTGTTGATGTGGTCATCACCACGAATCACCTGGGTGATGTTCATGTCCGCATCGTCGACCACCACGGTCAGGTTGTAGGTCGGCGTGCCATCGCTGCGCCGGATGATGAGATCGTCCAGCTCGGTGTTGGCAACGCTGATGCGACCGCGCACCAGGTCATCGAACTCGACCACGCCTTCATCAGGGTTGTGAAAACGGACCACATGGGGATGACCGGGATCGATTTCCCGGTGGCGGCAGAAACCGTCATAGCGGGGTTTCTCCTTGCGCGCCATCTGTTCTTCCCGCAGTTTTTCCAGCCGTTCCCTGGAACAGTCGCAGCGGTAGGCCAGGCCCTTTTCCAGAAGCTGATCGATGACTTCGTTGTGCCGGTCGAAACGATGGGTCTGGTAGAAAGGGCCCTCGTTGTATTCCAGCCCCAGCCAGGTCATGCCTTCCAGGATGGCATTCACAGATTCCGCGGTGGAGCGCTCCAGATCCGTGTCCTCGATGCGCAGCACGAACTGGCCACCGTGCTTGCGCGCATGCAGCCAGGAAAAGAGCGCCGTGCGGGCTCCACCCACGTGGAGGTAGCCAGTGGGGCTGGGAGCAAAACGTGTTCTGACAGTCATTGGTTTGTCGTCACAGGAAAATACAATCGTCTATTTTATCAGGCCGACCCGCGTAAATCGCGGAAAATTGCTGCCATCCGGCGGTGATTTGCCGAGACCCGTGCAAAAGTTTCTGTTTTGTTCTACAATAGAACCAACATAGCACAGAGGACGTTTCCATGAACATGCCCAGCCTGACCCGCCGCCAGCAGGAAATCTATGAATACCTGCTGACTCACCTGCATGAATTCCCTCACCCTCCCACGCTGAACGAGCTTTGCGAAGCCCTGGGCTTGAGTTCCCGCGGTTCCCTTCACAAGCAGCTGCAGGCGCTGATCAAGGAAGGGCTGATCGAACCCATGAACAACCAGCGCCGCGGCGTCCGGCTGACCCAGCCGGACGATGATGCCATCGATCCCGATCTCAACGAGCTGCCCCTCTACGGGCGCATTGCCGCCGGCCAGCCCATCGAAGCCATCAGCACCCCAGAGACCATCACCGTGCCCCCGCCCCTGCGCACAGAAAACCCCTGCTATGTGCTCGAGGTCAAGGGTGATTCCATGATCGACGAAGGCATCCTGGATGGTGACTGGGTCGTCATCGAACAGCGCGATCATGCCCGCAACGGCGAGATCGTGGTAGCCCTGGTGGATGGCGAAGAGGCCACCCTCAAGCGCATCGAACAGCAGAACGGCAAAGTCATCCTGCACCCCGCCAACAGCGCGATGCAACCCATGAGTTTCCTGCCTGAACAGGTACAGATACAGGGCGTACTCGTGGGGCAGATGCGGAGCTATCATTGAGCCTGAGTCGTTGCACCTGGGCTGATGCCAGCCCGCTGGAGCAGGCCTATCACGACAGGGAATGGGGACGGCCTGTACATGATGATCGCATCCTGTTCGAATCACTGATTCTGGACGGCGCCCAGGCAGGATTGAGCTGGTCGCTCATTCTCGCCAAGCGCGAGAACTACCGTGCCGCCTTCGACAACTTCGACGCAAACAAGATAGCCCGTTACCCGGAAAAGAAGATTCAGGCCTTGCTGACCAATCCGGGCATCGTACGCAACCGCCTCAAGATCAGATCTGCGGTGAGCAACGCCCAGGCATTCCTTGCGGTTCAGGAGGAATTCGGCAGTTTCGACAGCTACATCTGGCGCTTCGTCGATGGCCGCATGGTTCGCAATGCCTGGACAAAGGCTTCAGAAGTACCCACAACCTCGAAAGCATCCGATGCCATGGCGAAAGACCTGAAAAAACGCGGCTTCAAGTTTGTCGGATCGACAATCTGCTATGCCTTCATGCAGGGTGTGGGCATGGTCAACGACCACACCACCGACTGCCATCTTTACAAGGAGATCGACAGGCTGGGCAGCTGTTGATCCGGCAATGATATTGCTAAGGCTCAGGGCTGCTTCTTGGAAGCCGGCTCCGTGGCCGGCGGGTAATCCCACCAGCGCCTCGGCTCGCCGGCATCTTTGGCAGGAAAATCCACCGCATCAGCCACGGCTTCCGCTGTCCCGACCCAGCCACCACCCATGGCCCGGTAGATGGCTACCAGGGCCACATAGGAATTCCCCTGACGCTTGGTGTATTCCAGTTCCGCATCGAACAGCCGCCGCTCGGCATCGAGCACCTCGATGTAGCTGACATAGCCTTCGTCGTAACGCTCCCTGGCGTATCTGGTGTAGTCCTTCAGCGCGCTGACCTGGCGCTTGCTGGCGTCGAGCACCTCACGAAGCTTCTGGGCGGAGATCAGTGCCTTGTCCACATCGGAAAATGCACGCTGTATGGTGGACAGGTAGGCCTGCAGCAACTGTTGCTGCACCGCTTCGGACACCCGCAGCCGGGCATCCAGTTCGCCACCGGAAAAGATGGGCCCCGCCATCGCAGCTCCGGCATTCCAGATACCTGACGCACCGTCCAGCAGGGTCGAAAGCTCTGCGCTGGCCAGCCCCAGCAGGCCGGTCAGGGAGATGCGGGGGAAGTAGGCAGCCCTGGCCACACCGATGAGTGCATTCGCCGCAATCAGATCCTGCTCGGCCTGGAGGATATCAGGACGCTGCAGCAGCAACTGTGAAGGCAGGTCTCCCGGAACCTGTGGCAGCACCAGGTCATCGATGCTGGCATGGCGGACGATCGCACCCGGGTTCCGTCCCAGGAGCACAGACAGGTTGAATTCGGTAATCCTGATCTGCTGTTCGATGGCGGGTATGAGGATAGCCGTGGTTTCATATTCGGCCCGCGCCTGTGCCACTTCTAGTTCGGAGACCACGCCACCTTCGAACTGCAGTCTGAACAGATCCACGTTCTCCGCCCGGCGTTTCAGTGTATTCCTGGCAATCTCCAGCTGACGGTCGAGGCTCAGCAGTTCGATATAGGCAGTGGCAACACTGGAAACCAGCGACAGCACCAGCGCCCTGCGCCCGTGCTCTGCCCCGAGCAGATTGGCCCGGGCTGCTTCCGTGCCACGCTGTATGCTGCCCCACAGATCCAGCTCCCAGCCCACGCTCAGCGCAGCCTGGTAGCTGTCCCCGACCCGGCTCATGCCGTCTGGCGCTGCACCGGGGGTGTTGCGGGAGCCCTGGCTTCTGGCAGCATTCGCTCCGTATCCCAGGTTGGGATACAGACCGGAACGTGCGATATCCACGCGTGCCACATATTCACGGATGCGGGCGGCAGCCCTGCGCAGGTCACGGTTGTTCTCCAGCGCCAGGCGGATCAGTTCATCCAGCACCGGATCATTGAACAGCTTCCACCACTGGGTATCGGCGACTGCAGCAATTTCCTCCAGGGAAGTCTGCCACTGCTGTGGCACATCCACCTCGGGCGGCTGGTAATCCGGGCCCAGGGTCGTGCAGCCTGCCATTGCCGCCATGGACAGGCCAATGATGCTTTGTTTCAACAGGCGTTTCATATCGCAGTTTTCTCCTTTCCGCCCAGGCGTTCCTTTGCACTCCTGATGACATAGAAGAACAGCGGCACGAAGAACAGCGCTAGGGTCGTTGCTCCCACCATGCCCCCGATGATGCCGGTACCGATGGAATGCCTGGCGTTCGCGCCTGCACCGCTGGCAAGTACCAGGGGCATGGCGCCCAGGATAAACGACAGGGAGGTCATGAGAATGGGGCGCAGCCGCAGGCGTGCTGCCTCCAGCGCCGCCTCGAAGGGCGACAAACCCTCATTGTATTTCAGTTCGGCGAATTCCACGATCAGTATGGCATTCTTGGCTGACAGCCCTATCAGGGTGACCAGGCCGATCTGGAAGTAGACATCGTTTTCCATGCCACGCAGCCAGACCGTGAGCAATGCACCAAAGATTCCAAAAGGAATCGCACTGAGCACCGCCGCCGGCAGCGACCATTGTTCGTACTGTGCCGCCAGGATCAGAAACACCATGACCAGGGCAAAGCCGAAGATAATGGCGGAGGTGCCGCCGGATTTCTTCTCTTCATAGGCCTGCCCGGACCAGGCATAGCCGTAACCTGCCGGCAGTGCTTGCCGGGATAACTGCTCCATGGTGCTGATCGCCTCTCCCGAGCTGTAGCCCGGCGCGGCATCGCCGGTGATCTTGGCTGCCATGAAACCGTTGAACCGGGACACCAGATCCGGTCCCTGGTGGTATTCGGTGCTGACGATGGCCGACAGCGGCACCATTTTCCCGCTGTGCTGCCGCACGAAGATGTTCTGAATATCCTCCGGCTTTTCCCGGTACTCGGGACTGGCCTGCAGTATGACCTGCCAGACACGGCCGAACTTGTTGTACTGGCTTACATACAGGGAACCGAACAGCGTCTGCAGGGACGCATAGACATCGGAGACAGCCACACCCAGGGTCTCCGCCTTGACCCGGTCCACATAGGTCATGAGTTGGCGTGAAGCCGCGTTGATGGTGCTGGTGAGGCGCGTGATCTCGGGCCGTTGTTTCGCTTCCTCGATGAGCTTGCGCGTGGTCGCGGCAAGATCTGCCGCGTTGCCCGCTCCCAGATTCTGCAGCCAGTATTCGAATCCACCTTGGGAGCCCAGCCCGGGAATGGACGGCGGGTTGATACTGATCACCACGCCTTCCTTCGGCCTGTTGAGGCGGGGCTGCAACTGGCCCAGCACGGCCGACGCAGACAACTCGGGCGTCTGCCGCAGGTTGAAATCCTTCAGGGCGATGAAAACCGTTCCTGCATTGGTCTTGAACTGGCCGTCGATGAAGCTGAATCCCGCCAGGGCGGAAGCATCCTGCACGGCCGGATGCTCGCTGAACATGTCCGCCACTTTCTGTGTCAGCGCCTGTGTCCTGTCCAGGCTGGCACCATCGGGCAGCATCACCGCGGCGAACAGATAACCCTGATCTTCAGAAGGCGCGAAGCTGCTGGGTACAATCCGAAACAGCATGACCAGCGCCACCAGCATGGCGATCACGAACAGCAGCGCCGTCTTGCCAAACTTCATCACCCAGCGCACACCGGAGGCATAGACCGCCGTCATGCGTTCCACCATACGGTTGAACCAGCCGAAAAAACCTGAGCTGACTTCATCGCGGGGTTTGAGCAGGATAGCTGCCATCGCGGGTGTCAGGGTCAGCGCGATAAAGCTGGAGATCGCAACAGATATGGCGATAGTGATGGCGAACTGCTGGTAGAGCACACCGGTGGTTCCACCAAGAAAGGCCACGGGCACGAACACCGCCATCAGCACCAGGGTGGAGGCGATCACCGGCCCGGTCACTTCCTTCATGGCGGTTATGGTCGCATCCATGGGCGTCATGCTGAATTCCTTCAGGTTACGCTCGACGTTCTCGACCACCACGATGGCATCGTCGCACACGATACCGATTGCCAGCACCAGGCCGAACAGGGTGAGCAGATTGATGGAAAAACCCAGGGCCAGCATGCCCACGAAAGTACCCACGATGGATACCAGGATGGCGATGGTCGGGATCAGCGTGGCATTGATATTCTGCAGAAACAGGTAGGTGACCAGCACCACGAGGATGATGGCTATGATCAGGGTCTCGGTCACTTCGTCGATGGACGCCTGCACGAACTTGGTGGTATCGAGGGAGATAGTATAGTCGACGCCCTGGGGGAAGCTCTTTTTCAGTTCTTCCATCAGGGCGCGCAGGCGGTTGGAGACATCCACTGCGTTGGATCCCGGCTGCTGATAGACCGCGATGAACGTCGCCGCCTTGCCGTTGAGTGATGAGCGCAGCATGTAAGCCTTGAGACCCTGCTCGGCCCGCCCCACGTCTTTCAAGCGCACGATGGCCGTGCCTTTGGAATCCGCGCGCAGGATGATGTCATCAAATTCCTGCTCGGTGGAAAAGCGCCCCGCGGTTACCACGGGAAAGGTCATATCGACGGGTTCCGTTGTCGGCGACTGCCCCAGGCTGCCGATACCGAACTGCTGGTTCTGCTGACTCACCGCAACCTGAATGTCTTTGGCGGTGAGCTTCAGCCCCGCCATGCGATCCGGATCCAGCCACAGCCGCATGGCCAGGTCGGGCAGACCCATGACCTGCGCCTGGTTGGCACCGGGCACGCGCTTGATTTCATCCAGCACATAGAGATTGGCGTAGTTCCCCAGGAAGGCTTCGTCCTTTGAATCGTCCGGTGAGAGTATGCCGATGAGCATGAGAAAACTGGAGGAACGTTTCTCCACCGTCACCCCGGCATTGCGTACCACATCCGGCAGTTCGGGCAGCGCCTGATTGACCCGGTTGTTGACCTGCACTTCGGCGGTATCCGGATCCGTGTCGATATCGAAATAGACCGTGAGCGTCATCTGCCCCGTGGCCGAACTGGTGGACTGCATGTACAACATGTTGTCCACACCGTTGATGCGGGTTTCCAGGGGGCCGGCCACACTGTCCGCTACCGTCTCCGCATCCGCTCCCGGGTAACTGGCGGATACGGTGACCTGCACCGGTGTAATCTCCGGATACTGCGTGATGGGCAGACCCACCAGGGAGATCAGACCGGCGATGACAATGATGATGGACAGTACGGATGCCAGTACCGGCCGCTTGATGAAAACCTCGGAAATCATGAGGCGGGTTTATCCCCGGCAGCGGCCTTGCCTTCTTCCGGTTTTGCAGATGCTATGCTGACTTTCACCCCTTCACGCAGTTTTCCAGCGCCCTCGACAACCACCCTGTCACCTGCTTTCAGGCCATCATCGATGAACCAGTTTTCACCCTGCCACGGCCCGGGTTCGACCGCACGGTACTGCGCCTTGTCCTGATCATCGATCACCCACACAAAGCTGCCGTTCTTTCCCTGTTGCACCGCGATTTTTGGCAGCAGTATGGCATGGGGACGGATCGCACCCTGCAGCAGGACCCGTACGAACTGGCCAGGGCGCAGGATATCATCGGGATTGGCCACTTCCGCACGCACCAGGAAGGTACCCGTCTGTTCGCTGATGGAGACATCGGCAAAGGTCACCACCCCCTCATGGGCATATTCACGCCCGTCTGCGAGCAACAGTTTGATGGTGAAACGGTCATTCTCCGGTGCGCGAACGAGTCCGGCCCGTTTCTGTCTTGCGTACTGGAGCGTCTGATTTTCAGAAATGCTCAGTTCGACCCACATCGGATCGATCTGCGCCACATAGGTCAGCAAGCTACCCGTACCCATGCCGATATAGGCTCCCTCCTGCTGCACCGCATAGCTGGAAAGACCGCTGACAGGTGATTTGATCAGCGTATAACCCAGCTTCAGTTCTGCCTGTGTCAGGTTGGCCTTGGCCGCTTCCACGGCAGCAGCGGCAGAATAATAGTTGCCCTCGGCCTCATCCAGTTCCTTCTGGGCCACGGCTTTTTTCCTGGCCAGGGGTCTCACACGATTGAGGTTGATGGTTGCCGTCTTCAGCCGGGCTTCCTGCTGTGCCAGGCCGGCCTTGGCCGCCAGAACATCCGCCTCGAAGGGTTTGGCATCCATCTGGAACATGGGCTGGCCCTCCTTCACCCTGGAACCTTCCTGGTACAGCCGTTTTTCCAGGAAGCCTTCGACACGCGAGCGGATTTCCACCTTGCGGGAACTGACCGTCTTGCCCACGAATTCGAAGGAAAGTGGCGTATCCTTTTCCACCACGGTCAGCACCGTGACTTCCGGAGGTGGCGGCGGGGGCGCTTCCTTTGGCTTCTCCTCGCAAGCCGCGAGGGAGATACCCAGAAAAACCATCGTCAGAACAAATCTCATACCTATTTTCCTTTTTCCAATTCCGCCAGAATCGATCCGAACCGCTGTCTGCTGCGCCACAGGCGATATTTCATGTGCTTTTTCCAATGGTAGGCTTTTCCGTACCCTGCGTACAAATAAAGCTCGTCCGCGTCACTCATCAGCCTGTCGAGCCGATGGCCCAGATCGTCCAGTGCCTGCTGCCAGGCCCCGTCATCCTGCCGTCGGCGGGCCCGTTCCATTCCATCCAGGAAATGAAGTGCATGCCGGACATCGGTTCCTGCTGTATATTGCTTCAGCCCTGCAAGCAGACAGTCATCCCCTTCTGCCTCGGCCGGCGCCACAGGCCTTTCAGAAGGCAATGTGCCGGCACTGCTGAACCACAGACCACTGACAGGCACAGCGCTCTTCATTTCGTTTTCCCGCTTCTCTGCCAGCTGAAAGAACAGCATCTGAATCTCGTTGGCAACCCATGCCCAGTAAGCTGCATCCTTTCCTTCAGGCATAAAAGCAGCGATGCTGCGTCCGGACACCTCGGACAGAGGAGAGAATATGGCTTCTACAGGCCTTTGCGGAAACAGGTACCAGCGCAGGGGAGAAGCTATTTTGAGCTTCAGTCCGTCTTCGGCAAAGTGCTCGTTGAATACTGCTGCATAGGCCTCGGCATCTGCCAGGCTGAGCTGCTCCTCATCCAGTTCGAACAGCAACAGCTGATCCCGGTCGGCGCGCAGATAAACCGGCGCTGCCTGCATTACCCATCCCGTCGCCTCTTCCCCGGAATCCGCCAGCCAGCAAAACGGCGCTGCAACCGCCCCGTCGCCCAGTCCAAACAGCTCGAAAAGAGTCGTTTCCAGTCTGTCGGCCGCCGGCTCCTGATCTCCACGGGACAGCAGTAATTCGAGAGCAGGCGCCCGCAGAACCGGGGTGGACTCACCGGCTGTGGGCGGCGGCTCCAGCAAGCAGGGAACCAGCAGGTGATGGATCATGATTTCATGCCTTGCGGAAGTCCCGGTCCCTGGAGGCGCCTGCAGTCCTCATCAGCGTCAGATGAAAGCCAGCACTTCCTTTTCGATGTCTTCCTTGTCCACCAGGGTGGTCTGGGTGATGGGCTTGCTGAACAGCTCACCGATGCGCGCAGGGATCTCCGTGTTCGCGAGCCTGGCGATGGTCTTGAGGGCATCGATGTCATGCGCGTCCCTTTCCCCGGTCAGGGCATTGGCGATAGTGGGCGAGAACTTGGTCCACTCGGCGGTGGAATAAACAATGGCGTGCAGGGGCTGATCGCAGCAACTGGCATGGGCCTTCATGCAGGTGGCCGTGTGGGGATCCATGAGGTAACCCTGTTCGAAGTATTCCTTGATATAGGCCTTGCCCTCATCGTCGCTGCAGAAGTCCGCACAGAACAGGGACTGCATGGCTTGCAGCTCGTCCCCGCTAAGCTGATAGTGCTGTTCTTCGTCCAGTTCGCGCATGAGTTCCCGGGTGCGTTCCGCACCGAACAGGTGGAACAGCACCCGCTCCACGTTGGACGACTTGAGGATATCCATGGCCGGCGAGCTGGTACCGATCAGTTTGCGCTGGCGCAGATCATAGACGCCGGTGTGGATCAGGTCCGTGAGCACGTTGTTGGCATTGGAGGCAATGACGATCTTCTCCACGGGCAGGCCCATGCGCCAGGCATAGTAGCCCCCCAGGGCATTGCCGAAGTTGCCGCTGGGAACCACCAGATATACTTTCTCTCCCAGTTCGATATGCCCCTGGCGCACCAGTTCCAGATAGCTGTGAAGGTGATAGATGAGCTGGAAGATGATGCGCCCGAAATTCACCGAGTTGGCAGCGGAGAGCTGGGTGTGCTTCTCCACCAGGGTGGTGCAGAAACGCTCGGAACCCAGCAGGCCTTTCAGGGCCGCCTGGGCATCGTCGAAGTTGCCGTGAATACCGATGACCTTCAGGTTGGCCGCGTCCTCGGTCACCATTTGCAGGCGCTGCACGTCGGAGGTGCCACCGTCGGGATACAGGCAGGCCACCTTGATGTTGGGCTTGTTGCGGAAGGTGTCCAGGGCAGCGGGACCGGTATCGCCACTGGTGGCTGCCATGATCAGGTAGTGTTCATCCCGCGCCTGGGCCAGGCCGGACAGAACCACGCCAAAAGGCTGCAGGGCCGTGTCCTTGAAGGCCCGGGTCGGCCCGTGGTAGAGCTCGCTGACATGCAGCCGCTCGCCGATCTGCACCACGGGAACAGGATTCTCCGGATCATCGAAACCGTCATAGGTGGACAGGGCCGCTTCCACCAGACCGTCTTCGAGATCCACCCCGAAGGCCAACAGGATGTCCCGCGCTAGAGTCTTGTAGTCCTTGTCCAGATGATTTGCCAGGAAGTCCGGCGCCAGTTGTGGGATATGCTCGGGAGCATAGATGCCGCCGAAGGAGGACAGAGGACTGAGGATGGCCTGGGAAAAGCTCACGGCGACCGGCTTGCTGCCGTCGTTGCCCCGGGTTTCGATAAACTTCATGGGATTCGGTTACAGGAAAAGGAAATTTTCCCGATTATACCTGTTTCGGGCTGCGATTGAGGAACTGCGGGCCGCAGCCGCAGGACCACGTCATCTAAGTTCCTAAGTTATTGATAAGGCGGGGATGGTGTCTGCTTGGAAAACCTCGGAGGCAGGGATGCCGACGAGGAGCCTACATGGATGTATTTACGGCGTTTTTCCGAGCAGATGCCACCCCAGCCAAGAGTTAGATGACAGGATCCTGGCCGCAGCCGCCTTTCGCGGCTCCGGCCCCTGCGGGATCTCAGTCCAGGTATTCCACCCGGATGCGGGAAACACTCTTCACTGTCTCCATGGACTCGATGGCTGCCAGAGCCTTGTCCATGTCGCCTTCGAGGACCCGGTGGGTAAGGAGCACCAGGGGCACCTGGGTTTCTCCTTCCAGGGGTTCTTTCTGTTTCACCGCCTCGATGCTGATACCGGAATCGCCCAGGATGCCCGTCACCCGGGCCAGCACACCAGGCTTGTCTTCCACCGTGAGCCGCAGGTAGAACGCGGTTTCCACCTGATCCATCCCCAGCACGGGAAGATCCGAAAGCTCATCGGGCTGGAAAGCCAGATGAGGCACACGGCTATCGGGATCCACCGTCAGCGCACGGGCGATATCGATGATGTCCGCCACCACGGCAGAAGCCGTGGGCAAGGAACCGGCACCAGCGCCGTAATACAGCGTCGGACCCACCGCATCGCCTTTCACCAGCACGGCGTTCATGACACCGTCCACATTGGCAATAAGACGGCGCTCAGGAATCAGCGTGGGATGCACACGCAGCTCCACGCCTGCTTCCGTGCGCCGGGTAACACCCAGGTGCTTGATGCGGTAGCCCAGTTCTTCGGCATACTCCACGTCCTGGGACTCTATCTTTCCGATACCTTCCGTGTAGCATCTGTCGAACTGCAAAGGAATGCCGAATGCCAGGGAAGCCAGTATGGTCAGCTTGTGGGCGGCGTCGATACCCTCCACATCGAAGGTGGGATCGGCTTCCGCATAGCCCAGTTCCTGGGCTTCTCTCAGCACGTCAGCAAAGTCCCTGCCCTTGTCACGCATTTCCGTGAGAATGAAATTTCCCGTGCCGTTGATGATGCCTGCAATCCATTCGATATGGTTGGCCGCCAGGCCTTCTCGCAGGGCCTTGATGATGGGAATGCCACCGGCCACTGCCGCCTCGAAAGCCACGGTGACGCCCTTTGCCTGGGCTGCGCTGAAGATTTCATTGCCGTGGAGGGCAATCAGCGCCTTGTTGGCCGTGACCACATGCTTGCCGTTGGCAATGGCTTCGAGCACCAGTTCCTTGGCCGGTGAGTAGCCGCCGATGAGTTCCACCACCACATCCACTGCCGGATCCCGAACCACGGCAAATGCATCGTCGGATACCGTGACGCCTTCGAGGCTGTCGATACTCTCCGGATCGTATTCCCTGGCAGCGGCATG
Source organism: Thiolapillus sp. (assembly GCF_048562965.1). Classification (NCBI taxonomy): domain Bacteria; kingdom Pseudomonadati; phylum Pseudomonadota; class Gammaproteobacteria; order Chromatiales; family Sedimenticolaceae; genus Thiolapillus; species Thiolapillus sp. The sequence continues at coordinate 17,851 of NZ_JBHNMF010000017.1, forward strand.
ACTGACAACGATGTCACGGCCGGCGCGACGACTGATTTCCGCTGCATTGCGATGCAGTACATTCATGGTGCCACCACCGACGGTGCCCAATCCCAACAATCCTACTTTTACGGGTTCCAAACCACTTCTCCTGAATATCAGCTATGACTCGAACAAGGAAACCGAGTCCAGTACTTGTCTTTATGTTTACGCCAGTGTTGCCTGCGATGCTTTTCCCGTCAGTCCTGCAACAGCCCGTCCTTGCGGAACATGTCCCGGATACCGCGCACCGCCTGGCGGGTGCGGTGTTCGTTTTCTATCAGGCCAAAACGCACATGGCCATCACCGTATTCTCCAAAACCAATGCCGGGCGACACGGCAACTTTGGCCTCCACCAGCACTTTTTTGGAGAACTCCAGGGACCCCATGTCTCTGTAGGCTTCCGGAATCGGCGCCCAGACAAACATGGTGGCCTTGGGCCTGTCCACGTGCCAGCCGATATTGTTCAGGCCGTCACAAAGTACATTTCGCCTGGACTCGTACATGCCCCGGATCTCGGCAACACATTCCTGAGGACCTTCCAGGGCGGCAATGGCCGCCACCTGTATCGGCGTGAACATGCCGTAGTCCAGGTAGGATTTCATGCGTGCCAGCGCAGCCACCAGGGTCTTGTTGCCGCACATGAAGCCCACACGCCAGCCCGGCATATTGTAGCTCTTGGACAGGGAAAAGAATTCCACGGCAATTTCTTCCGCTCCCGGCACCTGCAGGATGGATGGCGCCTTGTAGCCGTCGAACACGATGTCGGCATAGGCGAGATCATGGATCACCCAGATATTGTGTTCCCGTGCAATATCCACCACCTTCTCGAAGAAATCAAGATCCACGCACTGACTGGTGGGATTGCCGGGAAAATTGATCACCAGCATCTTCGGCCGGGGCCAGGAATCCTTGATGGCTTCTTCCAGTTTCTCGAAGAAATCGATGCCCTCGATCAGCGGCACATGGCGAACATCGGCGCCCGAGATCACGAATCCCCAGGGATGGATGGGGTAAGCCGGGTTGGGTACCAGCACCGAATCTCCCGGCCCCACACAGGCCAGCGCTAGGTGAGCCAGTCCTTCCTTGGAGCCGATGGTGACGATGGCCTGGGTTTCCGGATCGAGATCCACCTCGTAGCGGTCCCTGTACCAGTTGCAGATGGCCCGGCGCAGACGCAGAATACCCTTGGACATGGAATAACGGTGCGTGTCCTTGCGCTGGGCGGCCTCGCAAAGCTTGTCCACGATATGCTGTGGCGTCGCCTGATCCGGATTACCCATGCCGAAATCGATGATGTCCTCGCCCCGCGCCCGCGCTTCCGCCTTCAGCTCATTGACGATGGCGAAGACATAGGGCGGCAACCGCTTGATGCGGCGAAATTCTTCCATTTCAGGACTGGACACGTGAAACCTCTGGTGAGATATGCAATCAGGCAAACGAGTAAAGTACATGAGCATGGGGGAAAATTCAATTGGCGCTTGCTGCCACAACAGAACCACGTCATCTAAGTTCCTAAGTTGTTGATAAGGTGGGGTGGTGTCTGATCGGAAAACCTCGGAGACAGGGATGCCGACGCGGAGCCTACATGGATGTATTTACGGCGTTTTTCCGATCAGACACCACCCCAGCCAAGATTTAGGTGACGGGACCCTGGCTACCACAGCCCAGTCATGGTTTACAGGACTGCTCCCGGCCCATTCTTGCGGTATGATTGCGCCATGAAATTCGCCCAGGATCAGATCGACAGCAGATACCTCATCGAAGCCTATGAGGAAGGTAAAATCCGCGTGGGTAACACCGAATTCCGGCACAACCTGCTGCTCATGCCGGACAGGCTTCTCGACCCCTGGGAACTGGAAAGCCTCGAGGATCTGTCAGCAGAAAACATTGCGCTGCTGGCCAGTCACCAGCCGGATGTCATCCTGCTGGGCAGCGGCACGAACCAGCTGTTTCCCCACCCTTCCCTGTTCATTCCGCTCATGCAGGCAGGCATCGGTTACGAGATCATGCCCACCCATGCTGCCTGCCGGACCTACAACATCCTGCTGGCGGAAGACCGGCGGGTGCTCGCCGCCCTGATCCTGTAGAACCCGGCTACAGCATTTCCCCCGCCTGCTGCCGCTTTGACCGGGCACCCAGGGGGGCCAGCACCAGCCCCGCAAGAAACCAGCCCACGATCATGTAGATACCGGCACCAGCCACGAAATCCGCAGGAAAGCCGTACCAGTTCCACCAGGGAATACTGGAAGTCATCCACGAAAACACACCAATGGCAGTCACGAACGCCAGGCGCCCCAGGAAACCCAGGGTCGTAAAAGACAGCAGCACGGCCACCAGCAAACCTGCCGCCAGATCAGTAACGAACTGGATCACGAACAGGCGGCTGGCCATGGGATCACTGCCGTGGGGACGATAGAGAATGAACCCCACCGGCCCGTCCCGGTAAGCCTCTTCCCATTCCGCCAGGGCTTTCTTGGACATGTCCTTGTCCGCGTCCATCCAGGGAAACACATACAGCCCCGCATCCTCCAGCGCCAGATCCAGGGCATAAGCGACACTGGTTGAATGCGGCAGTTCCTGCATCCCCATCTTGCCTACAGGCAGCAGCATGTGCGCCACGCCTCCCCATACGAACAGCACGATGCCGGCCAGTACGCCCCCCAACAGAATATTTTTCATTTGCTCCCCCCGCTCCTTGACAGCCGGTCGACAGACCACAGACAATGATTCTATCTTCATTGCAGGTAAACCACCATTGGACGAGCTTCCTGTCGGCGGGCTGTTTGCCGCCCTGTTTGTTCTCATCATACTTTCCGCTTTTTTCTCCGGATCCGAAACCGCCCTGATGACCCTGAACCGGTATCGCCTGCGGCACCTCGCTGATGAAGGACACAAAGCAGCGCAGCTTGCGGAACGCTTGCTGAAACGGCCGGAACGTCTCATCGGCCTGATCCTGCTGGGCAACAATTTTGTCAACATCCTGGCGTCGTCACTGGCAACCATCCTGGCCATCCGCCTCGGGGGCGAAGGCGCCATCCCCCTGGCAGCCGGGCTGCTCACCCTGGTCATCCTGATCTTCTCGGAGGTCGCACCCAAGACACTCGCTGCCCTGCACCCGGAGAAACTGGCCTTCCCCGCTGCGTGGATCTATACGCCGCTGCTGAAAATCTCCTACCCGCTGGTATGGCTGGTGAACCTTTTTGCCAACGCGCTACTGCGGCTGCTGAAGGTGTATCCGGAAGACGACAACAATGACACGGTAACGCGGGAAGAACTGCGAACCATCGTCAACGAAGCGGGTGCGCTCATCCCGAAAAAGCACCGCAAGATGCTGCTTGGCATCCTGGACCTGGAAAAAGCCACGGTGGAAGACATCATGATTCCCCGGCAGGAAATCGACGGCATCGACCTGGACGAATCCTGGGACGAACTGCTCGAAGATCTGCGGCAGATGCCCTATACCCAGGCGCTGGTATATCGCGGCAGTATCGATCATGTGGTGGGTTTCATCCACGCACGCCAGGTCATGCAGGCGCTGATGAGCGGCGATCTCACCCGGGACATTCTGCAGAGTCTCATCCAGGACCCGTATTTCATTCCCGAAGCCACACCCCTGAACACACAACTGCTGAATTTTCAGAAGGCCAAACGCCGGGTCGGCCTCGTGGTGGACGAATACGGTGACGTGCTGGGGCTAGTCACCATGAGTGATCTGCTGGAAGAGATCGTCGGGGAATTCACCAGTGATCCCACTGACAGCATTTCCGACGTGCAGCCCAAGGAAGACGGCAGCTATCTGGTCAACGGCGGCGCAGGTGTGCGTGACCTGGTGAAGACCTTTGACTGGGATTTGCCCACCGACGGCCCCAGAACATTCAACGGGCTGATCATCGAGCAGCTGGAAAGCATTCCCGAGCCGGGCACCAGCCTGCTGATCAACGGTTATCCGGTGGAGATTCTGCAGATACAGGACAATGCGGTAAAGACCGCCCGCATCCTGCCCTCACAAAGACGCAACACAACCCGATGAAAACACACCGTGCTGCCTGATCAGGAAATTTCGTTCTGATACACCGTGCGTTCCACGCGCTGGAACACATCATGCCGGCTGAATGGCTTGCCCATGAAATCGTTGGCGCCGATACGGTCGATCCAGAACTGCTCTGTAGCTTCTTTGTTACCGCTCATGATGACGATGGGAATATCGCGGGTTTCCTTGAGCTTACGCATGCGGAGTGTTGCCTGAAAGCCGTTCAGGCCGGGCATCACGATATCCATGATGATCAGCACGGGGCCATGATTCTGGGCCAGCTCTATCGCATCCTTGCCGTTGTCCGCTTCCAGCACGCGATAGCCACCCTGTGAAAGCATCTTCTTCAGGGCAAAGCGAATGGTTCTGGAATCATCCACGACCAGGACACAGGCATCATCACCGGGCACGTTC